>JACQFP010000087.1 GCA_016200005.1 Verrucomicrobiota bacterium
CCTGCAAGTCCCCAAGGCGTTGCTCGGCGCGCATGGGAGCAACCTGGAGAAGGACAAACGTTACGATCAAATTCTGCATTACGCGATCTACCCGGAGAACTTCACCAACGCCGGCGGCGAACTGGATTTCTACATTGACGAGGCGCACATCAAGGAATTATTTCCCCTTGGTCTGACCAAGGAAAAGTTCACCTTCCAACTCTCCGACCACCTGCCGCTCTGGATGCAGATCAACACCAATATCGACGGCCAGCAGCTCGAACAGATTATTCAAGGGTGAGTCGCGGGGTGGCGTTCCACTTTTGTCACTCAAGGCGCTGGAAATTCTGCTGGCATTTGAAGGCGGCTCGTGCTAAACAACGACGCAAGAAGTTCCCAGAATTGCAGGGTGCATAAATGTCATGCTTGCCAAGTTGCTTTCGTACTCCTATGTGCCGCATTTTCCCCAATCACCCCTCAACGACAGGCAACGCTTCACCCGCTCAAGAAACCAACCCGACTAGGATGATGAAAACTCTCCTCACCATGATGGCTCCCAAGAAACTGTGTTTACTTGCGCTGGGCTTGATCCTTATCTCACCCGCGGCGCGAGCCGGTCTGACGCTCCAATTGACACTCTGGAACGTCCACTACGGGGACAGCCAATATTATTTTCTTTCTTCGGATTTGACCACGAACGACACGCCACCGAACATAAGCGTCGGCGATTACTATCTGGCATCACCGCAATCTCCTTCCAACGGCCTGGCCATCCTCTATCGGTTAGACAGCACCAATGGTTTTCACTTTGTCAGCGGCAACGGAGGTTGGGTTTACCCGGACTTTGCCTCGTTCCTGCAAGGACTCACGCAGACCAACTGGTCCATTTTCGTCACCAACGCCACCACCACCAACGTTTATAACTTCAGCGTGAATACCGGAGGCGTCAGCAGCAACTCCTTTCCTCCGGTAAGCATCTCCTTCCCCACCAACGGCGCGGTGAATGTCACGAACCAGCCTTTGTTCACCTGGCAGGGGCCGTCCAATTACACTGCGCTCAGCGTGTTCGCTGGCGATATCGACAGCATCTTTAGTGAGAACGCCGCTCTGCCACCGGCACAAACCAGTTGGCCGGGTACCGGCGTGCTTTTGAACGGCACCAACTACTTCACGGTGAACTACAACAGCAACTCAACCGCTGTTGTGGTCGCTTCGGTGCCGCGGGACGACTCGTCCAACGCCATCTCCGGCTGGGTTTCTGCGTCGCAGTTGATTGATTACGCCACGCTGCAATTTTTCGTCGGGCTGCCCGGCATTCCCAGCGTCGGGCACACAAATGTGGCGCACTACACCTTTGATGATAACGACATCTTCGCGACCGATGTTTCCGGCCACGGCAACAACGTTTCGACCATCTCCGGGTTTGGCAGCGGCAATGCCAGCACCACCAATGACGCTCTCGCCGGTCCCTACGCGGCAAACTTCGACAACAATGGCGGAAGTGGAGCCGGTTGGCTCAATGCGCCCACCAACTTGTTGGCCACGTTCGCCGGCAGTTTCACCGTTTCGTTGTGGCTGAAAACCTCGGAGGTCCACGGCAACAACGATGATGGGGAATTCTCCGCTGAAGGCATCGTCTCCGCCTTGAACGGCGACACGGACACCGCTGTCATGCCCATGGGTCTGACCGGCAGCAAACTGGCCTTTTACACCGGCGGCGCGTCACACGACATTCTCCATTCCCAGGCGGACATCAACACCGGACTATACGTTCACCTCGTGGTGACGCGCGATCAGGGGACCGGCGAGAAAAGGATCTACTTCAATGGCGCGCTTGATTCCTCCGTTTTCGCCGCGACCGGCATGTTGACCGGCCCTGACGCTCTGGACATTGGCTATAACAATGGCGCCGGATTCAACGGCCGGATGGACGACATTCAGTTTTATTCCGGCGTCCTGTCTCCAAGCGAGGTGGCCTACCTCTACAACAACCCCGGTTCCAACGTCGTGGACACGACCGCGACTCCAAGCGGCGCGCATACGAACGTGGCGCATTACCGGTTCGACCTAGGCAATCCGCTCGAGCACGACGATTCCGGCAACGGCAACGATTTCAATGGTGGCAGTTCTTGGGGCACGCCTGTCCACTCGCAAGATACGAACGCCATTGCCGGCTCGGCGGCTGTCTTGTTCGCAGGCGTGAGCAGCATGACGATGACACCACCGAGTGACGCCTTCAGCAACATCACCAGCGTTCTGGCGGACACGTTCTCACTTTCTCTTTGGGTCCAAACGAGTGACTCGGTTGGCGTTGACACTGACAACGCGATTGATGGCGCGACCATCGTCTGGGCGTATAACGATCTTGGCAATACGAACGACATCGTACCCGTCGCTCTCACCGGCGCGAAAGCCGCCTTCACCACCCGCGATGAACTCGGCAACATCGACACGCTTCACTCAACGAACGACGTCAACGATGGGTTTTATCATCACATCGTCGTCACCCGGAACCGCGGCACCGGCGAAAAAAAGATTTACGTGGACGGTGTGTTGGAGGGGACGCAGACGGCGACGACCAACCTGCTCAACGGGAACAATTACTATTTCTCACTCGGTGGCACGACCTATTCCAGCTACAGCGGACTGGTGGATGATGTGCAGCTTTACTCCGGCGTTTTGTCCGCCAGCGAAGTTGCTTACCTGCACAACAACCCCGGCGCGCAAGTCGCCGACTCGACCGGCGGCGTGCCCCCGACGAACAACATTGAGGCGACGTTCCTCTTGAACATCGTCCGCGACCAGAACCTGACGTTGGGCGACGTTTATTACTGTTTCCCGTCATTCACGGCGATCAGTCCGTCGCCGATTACCACGCACGAAATCCACTCGCCCAGTGACAAGTTTGCGGGCGAGTTGCTTTCGTCGAGATCCGACAACCTGACCTCCCTCGACAGTCTCGTGAGCGAATGCACCAATGGGCAGTGGACCATTTACGTCAACAAGAACGATCCCAGCGAACAGCAATTCAAGTTCAGTGTTTCCATCACCGGTCTGACCACGAACCTTCTCCAAAAAGTCACCATCCTGTCGCCCGCCAACGGCAACACGAATGTCCCCAGCATCCCGACTTATTATTGGAGCGGCCCGGCCACCTTTGAAGGAATTTTTGCCAACGTCAGTCGCACCAATTCCTCCATCGGCACCACCAACCTGCCCGGCACTGCCACCAACTGGGTATTCACCACGGCTTTGAGCACGGGCACAAATCAATTTTACCTTAACTACTTCACCAACGATGTTCCTAACATCACAATCGGTGCGCCCGTGGATGGCAATTCCGTCCCGTTGTACAGTTGGAGCGCGCAGGCCAACCTCAACAGCGAAGCCACGTCTGAGTTCGTGGTGTCTGCGCCGATGCCCGTTCAACTGGTCAATCCGCAGCGATCCGGCAACAACCTCCAGTTCGCCTTCACCGCCGCGGCCGGTCGGCCGTACATTGTTGAAGCGCGCACCAACCTGAGCAGCGGTGTGTGGATTGTGCTGACCAACATCACGGGCGACGGAACACTCACACAATTCACGTTCCCAACCACGAATCCGCCCATCCGCTTCTTCCGCGTGCGATCGGATTGATGGAACGGTTTTTGAATGCAAGAAGACCGCAGCGTGACCGCTGCGGTCCTTTCACATTTCACCCCTCGCTTGGGTCACATGTGCTGGATGATGTTGTCGCCGAACTCGGAGCACTTGATCTCCGTCGCGCCTTCCATCTGCCGGGCGAAATCATAGGTGACTTGCTTCGATCCAATCGCGCCGTTTAGTCCTTTCAAAATCAAGTCCGCCACTTCGGTCCAACCTAGATAGCGGAACATCATCTCACCGCTTAAGACGACGCTGCCAGGGTTCACCTTGTCCAGGTTCGCGTACTTCGGCGCGGTGCCGTGCGTCGCTTCGAAGATCGCGTGACCGGTGACGTAATTGATGTTCCCGCCGGGCGCGATGCCAATGCCGCCTACCTGCGCCGCGAGCGCATCGCTGAGGTAATCGCCGTTCAGGTTCAGCGTGGCAATGACATCAAACTCGTCCGGTCGCGTTAGGACCTGCTGAAGCGTGATGTCGGCAATGGCATCCTTGATGAGAACCGCGCCGGCTTTTAACGCCGCCTTCTGTTCGTCATTCGCCGCGGCTTCGCCTTTCTCCTTCTTCGTCCGTTCCCACTTGGCCCAAGTGTAAACCCGGTCGCCGAAAATCCGTTCCGCCGCCGAGTAAGCCCAATCGCGAAACGCGCCCTCAGTGAACTTCATGATGTTGCCCTTGTGCACGATGGTCACGCTTTTGCGTTTGAAACGAAGAGCATATTCAATCGCCGACTTGACGAGCCGAATGGTGCCGACGTTGGAAACCGCCTTGATGCCGATGCCGACCTGCACCGGAATGTGCGACGCGTCGTGATCAGGCGAAGCCAACTTCATGTAGCCGACAATCGCCTCCTTCGTGCCGAAACGGATTTTGGCGAAGTCTTTCGGAAATTCCCTGGCGATAAAATCCAAAATCTTCTGCGCTTCGGGCGAGCCGCCGGCGTACTCGATCCCCGCGTAAATGTCCTCCGTGTTTTCGCGGAAGATGACCATCTGCACTTTCTCCGGGTGCTTCACCGGCGACGGCACGCCCTTGAAATACTGGACGGGCCGCAGACAAACGTAGAGATCCAGCATCTGCCGGAGCGCCACGTTCAGCGAGCGGATGCCCCCGCCGATCGGCGTGGTGAGCGGCCCTTTGATGCCGACCAAAAATTCCTTGAACGCCACCACCGTATCGTCCGGTAGCCAGTTGTTGAATTTCTTAAAAGCCGTTTCCCCGGCAAAAACCTCGAACCACGCGACCTTGCGCTTGCCACCATAAGCCTTTTGCACAGCGGCGTCGAACACGCGCTGGCTGGCGGCCCAGATGTCCGGGCCCGTGCCGTCGCCGCGAATGAACGGAAGGATTGGGTTTTCGGGAACGTTGAGTTTGCCGTTCGTGATGGAGATTTTTCCGCCGGTGGGAGGGGTGATGTCTTGGTAGGGCATGATTTGATTTTGTTAAGCGTTCAAAATTCAGGCCAGGGGTTTATCTGTTTTGGCGCCACGCGGCAAGGGTAGAAATTGTGTGGAACGGACAAATTGCCACGGCGTGAAGCGTCCTTGCAGAAGGAACTTTCCCCTCTTACATTGCCACCGTTCTATGAGCGCATTGGAAGCAGCCGAAGAAATTCTCGCCAAGCTCACGCGGGCGGAGAAGGCGCAATTGCTGCGTTGGGCGGCCAGTGATTTGAGTGATGCCTTTCCCGGCATCGAGAGCCGTCCCGGCGTTTGCGGAGACGAGCCGTGCATCGTCCGCACGCGGATTCCGGTGTGGGTGCTGGAACAGGCACGCCGATTGGGTGTGTCCGAGGCGGAACTCTTACGTTCCTATCCGACTTTGCGCGCGGAAGACCTGGCCAATGCCTGGGCTTACGTGCGGTCGCATCGCGACGAAATCAACCGCCAGATTGAGGACAACGAAGCCGACTGATGGCGCGGCTCTATTCCAACGAAAACTTTCCGCTTCCCGCCGTCGAGAAGCTGCGCACGCTCGGCCACGACGTTTTGACCGTTCAGGAAGCTGGCAAGGCAGACCAAGCTCTGCCGGATGATGAAGTCCTCAAAACTGCAACAGGCGACAATCGCGCTGTGCTTACATTGAATCGCCGCCACTTCATTCGGCTACATCGAAATGATCAAACGCACACGGGCATTATCGTTTGCACTTTTGATGCGGATTTTGCGGGCCAGGCGGAGAGGATTCACAAAGCCATCGGTGATCAAAGCTCACTGAACGGGCAGTTGATTCGCGTAAATCGGCCATGAAAACCGGCGCGACCTCTCCGCAACTCCACCAGCGCGAGCACGCGACCAAGTCGGTGCCTGCAGGCGACGAAGTCGGTGTTGCAAACTGAAACCGAAATGATCAAAGCCATCCGCGAAGCCGGCCGCACGCCGGTGCAACGAAATACTTTTTACGAGCCGATCAAGGTCTGGGACGCCGCGCCGTGCGCAAATGAAGCCGAACCGCCGTCGGGCAAATCCAAAGTGTTGGAAGATAATTTGGCGACAGCGGGAAGCGGCGGTGGACAAATTGCCGCTTGTGAGCGCACAACCGATTCTTTAGGTTGCCGCGCGAATCATGCAGGTTGGAATCTCAGCCATCGAATACGCGCTGCCGGAACGGCGTGTCAGCCTGACCGAATTGGAAGCGGCGGGACAACTGGATACTCCCGCCGCGCGCCTGCGGGAGTTCGGTTTTGAATTCGCGCACGTGAGCGAGCAGCCGGCTGTCGCCCTGGCCACCCAAGCGCTCGGCCAACTTTTGCAGAACCATCCCATCCCGCCCGAATCAATCGACGCGCTCTTCTACGCCGGCGCCCTCCCGCAGAGTCATTTTGTGGACGACCATCCCGGTGACTTCCTGAGCGGTTTCAATTATCCGGTCAGCAAGCTGCAATATGAATTCGGGTTGCTGAACGCGGCGGTGCTGGGCATCGGCCAGGTGGGTTGCCTCGGTTTGATGAGCGCGGTAAAGGCGGCCGCGAATTTTCTGAGGGCCAACCCGGATGCCCACCGCGCGCTTTGCGTGAGCGCCGACGTGTTTCCGCCTTCCGTCAAACGCGAAGTCATTTACAACGTGATTTCCGACGGCGCCTGCGCGGTGCTCGTGGAAAAGGACGTGGACACGAATCGCATCCTTGCCCACCAGCAAATCACCAAGGGCTACTACTGGGACAGCATCGCCCGCAAAAACGAAATCATCGCCGCGTACTTTCCCACCTCCCGGCATATTGTCAGTGACACGCTTGGCCGCGCCGGCGTTGCATCAAAGGAACTCGCGTGGATTTTGCCGCACAACGTCTCACGGCGAAGCTGGGACATCCTGCTGGGATTGCTGGCTTTGCCGCCGGAAAAGCTTTGGGCGGACAATATCGCCACCAAGGGCCACGTCATCGCCGCCGACAATTTCATCAATCTCAAAGACGCAACGGATCGTGGTGTCTTGAAGTCCGGCGATAAACTTTTGCTGTTCAATTTTGGTTTCGGCGCAAACTGGAGTTGCATGGTATTGGAACATTGACATGAAACAGATGCTCCTCATCACCGGCGGCAGCGGCGCAGTTGGCCGACCGCTGCTGGCCGCGCTCGCGGCGGTCGGTGAGGTCGAAAAGATTTACGTCCTAGTGCGTCACTTACCTGACAACTTCGAGTTGCCGAAGGTCAAACTCGTGCCGGGCGACGTGACGAATCCCAACAATTGCGGGCTGTCGCCGGAAACCGCGCGCGAACTCGCCGGCGAGGTGACAGCCATCCTGCACGGCGCGGCCCACACCCGCTTTGATGCGCCGCTGGACTTGGCGCGTCACGTGAACGTCGCCGGCACGCAAAACCTGCTCACGCTGGCGACGCGCTGTCGGCGGCTGGAACGCTTTGGTTTTTTGAGCACCTGCCACGTCGCTGGCAAGCGCTGCGGTAAAATTCTCGAATCCGAACTCACACACGCCTGTGGCTTCGTCAACGCCTACGAGCAAACCAAGCACGAAGCTGAGCAACTTCTGCGCGCGGCTTACCCGGCGCTTCCCATCGCGGTCTATCGCCTTAGCACCATCCTTGGCGATGCGCCCACAGGTGCGGTGAACAAGCTCGCGGCGGTTCACCACGCCATCCGTTTCTTTTACGGTAGTCTCGCGCCGATGATTCCCGGCCAGGCGGACAGTCCGGTGGATTTGATCTCGCAGGATTACGCAGTGGCGGCGATATGTGAGTTGTTTTGCCATCGGTTTGCGGCGGGGCAGACCTTTCACGTGTGCGCGGGAGACGATGCCCTGCCGCTGGACGAATTTCTCGACCTCACACTCAAAGTGTTCATGCGCCATCGACCCGCCTGGCGCAAGCGTGGGATTGAGAAGCCGGCCATTGTCGATTTGCCGACGTTTGAATTATTCGCCCGGTCCGTCGAGGAAATCGGCGATTCACCGCTCGTCCAGAGCGTCGCGCTGGTAAAGCATTTCGCCCCGCAGTTGGCGTTTCCAAAGCAGTTTGACGACACGGAATGCGCTCGCGCTCTGGCGAACAGCGGCGTGACGCGGCCCGGCTTGCGGGAATTTTATCCGCGCGTCATTCAGTGGCTCATGGAACACCGTTGGGGCCCGCGCGCGTTGCCGGAGATGGAGGGCGTCGCAGCATGAACACCGCCACGACCTCGCTCCTGGAATTTGTGAATGGCGAATTGCTGCCGGACTCGGCGCAGCGCGTCAACGCGGACACCCCGCTGTTTGCGGATGGACTGGTGGATTCGCTGAAGATTTTGCAACTGATCGCTTTTGTCGAAATGAAAACGGGTCAGAACATTTCCGACCGCGACGTGGTGATGGAAAACTTCCGCACCGTCCAAACGATTATCGAACACTTTTACGATGCCGAGCCAATCGCCAACCAGTAAAGTGTTCATTGACCCCGTGCCCGAACTGCTGCGGCGCGGCGAGCTGCGCACTGCCGGGGATGGCCGCGTCATCCTCAGCGGACAGCCCCTGGCGTTGTGGCATTGGTTCGATGCGCAATTTGTCCGGCTGGCCCGCGAAACCGGCGCTATGGAAATTCAGTTCCCCGCGTTGATTGAGCGCAAAACCCTGGAGCGCGCGGGCTATTTCGACGCGTTCGACGAAACGGCAACGCGGGTGACCGCAAACGGTGCGGAACAATCGCACGCCTTGACGCCGGCGGTGTGTTATCACTGCTACGCGCAATTTGCGGGCAAGCGTCTGGAACAGCCGCTTCTACTCACTTGCGTAGGCAAATGCTTTCGTCGCGAACCGGACGGATTTGAATCGCTTGCGCGGCTGTGGGAGTTCACGATGCGCGAAGTGGTCTTTGTTGGTCCAGCCGGCTGGGTCGCGGAACGACGGAGCGAATGGCAGGGGCGGGTGAGCACATTCACAAAGTCGCTGGGATTGGTTGGGGAAATCGCTCTGGCGACCGATCCGTTTTTCGGGGGTGAAGGGCGTGGGAAAAAATTGCTTCAGCAACTCAAACAATTAAAATACGAACTGCGTCTGGAACTCGACGGCGAGAAAAATCTGGCCGTGGCCTCGTTCAATTTGCATGAGACATTTTTTGGTCGCCGCTTTGGAATCACGCTGGCCGATGGAACGACCGCCCATTCCGGCTGCGTTGCGTTTGGGCTGGAGCGTTGGGTCCTCGCGTTCCTGACGCAACGTGGCGTTGAGGCCGCGGCGGAAGTTTGCGTTAAAGACACGCTATGATTTACGACGAATATCTTACGCAGGCGGAGTTGCAGCGCTGGATTCTGGAGTCGGACGTGGCCTGGAACCGTGTCGATGCCGCGCTGGCCCGCAGCCAACCCGAACTGCTCGACGAGTTACGCGATTCCGCCCTCATCGAATCGTACTTCCCGATCTACACCACTCAACTCATGCGCGCGCTGTGGGACCAGGTCGATGCCACCGCCGTCTTCTCCATCCAGCTCTACGAATCCTACAAACATTTTTACGTGTTGAATCGTTACCTTGAAGTTGTGGAATATCGGCCAATCTCGGAAGCGGAACTGATCGAGGTGCGACGGCGCAACCGCGATCGCGAAGTCGCGGACGGCGTCGGCGAACTGGCGCGTTACATGGTGAGCGAGCATTTCGCGGCTTACTTTTTTCTCCGGCTCGCGCGCCAGGTCAACGAGCCGGTGCTGCGGCAGATCGTCGAGTTCATCGCCAAGGACGAATTCCGCCATTCGCAGTTCGCGTTTGATCTGTTGGAAACGCGCCTCCGGAGCGAACCCGCCAGCCGTGAACGCGTGCTGGCTGCGGGATTGAATTTTCGGCACATCGGCGCGGACGTGCTGACCAAAGTTCCGGTTTCGGAGAAAAATGACTTGCAAGCGATTCTGACGCTGAACAAAAAGATGCATCGGCTTTGCGGCGTCAGTCTCACGGAATTTGCGAAGGGAACATTGCATGAGGGTTACTGAACGGGAAATCTGGTTGTTGAATTTTTACCGCAACAGTGAACTGCACGGCGCGCTGTTCATGGGCAAGCTGGCGCGCAACTACCGCGATCCGGAGTTGCTCGTCCATCTCACGCAACATTGCGCGACCGAGGCGCATCACGCCGCGCTCCTGAGTGAAACCATCGTCGCCCTCGGCGTGCCGCTCGATCCTCAAACCGAAACGATCCAGAACCATTACGCAGCGAAAGGCGGCCTGCCGAAGGAACTGGTGGATCTGCTGGTGCTTTCCGAAACGCTCGAAAAGCGCGTGCTCACCAGCTATCGCGCCCATCTCGCCCGCCCGGATGTTCATCCACAAGTGCGCGCCACGCTCGCGCAAATCCTCCACGAAATGGAGGAGGAGGAAAATGGCGAGCACGCCGGCTGGATCGAAAAGACGTTGCAACAGCAACCGCACGAAAAAGTTGAAGCCGCCGAAGCCAGGTGGCGCTCCGTGGACGAACGCGTAGTCGCTGCGCTGCAACAGATGGTGGCGAAACAATTCTCCGAAGAAGCGATCCTCGAATGAAATCTATTGAGCAACAAATCGCCCGCATCATCAGCCGCGCCGCCCATATCCCGGTGAGCGACGTGCGACCTGACGCCAAATTGTCCGAGCTGGGTGTCAACTCGCTGGACCAGGTCGAGTGTGTCATGGCGGTCGAAGAAACGTTTCAGATCGAGGTGGATCCGCAGGCTCTTTGGCGACTGCGAACCGTGCAGGACGTGATCAATGCGGTTGAAGCCGCGGTCGCCGCCCGCGCGTGATGTTGCGCCATGCGAACTGCGCTCTTCAACGACACCCATCAACGGTTTCGCGCTGACGTTCGCGCGTTTGTCGAACGCAAACTGAAGCCCCACGCGTCGAAGTGGGAACGCGTCGGCCGCTTTCCGCGCACGGTGCTTGAAGAATTCGGCCAGCGCGGGTGGCTCGCGCTCGACCCGCAAGGCAACGCGGTGCTGGCTGAGGAACTGCCGCGCAGCGAGTCGCTGGGGCTGGCGTTGAGCGTTTTCGTGCAGTCCAACCTCATCGCGCCGTTGCTGGCTGAACTTGGAACGAAATCACAGCAAGAAATCTTTTTGCCGCCGTTGCGGAGAGGAAAAATCATGGGCGCGATGGCGGTTTCCGAACCGGCGACTGGGTCGGACTTCGCCGCGTTGCAATCCACGGCGCAACGGAAGCGCGAACACCTGGTCGTCAACGGCGTCAAGACCTACATCACGAACGGTGCGTGCGCGGATTTTTTGATCGTGGCCGCGCGAACGCGGGACGAACCCGGGCTGGGTGCGCTCAGCCTGTTGCTGATTTCTACCGCCACCCCAGGTGTGCGGGTCAAGCGTCTGGCCACACTCGGCCTGAACAGTTCGGCGATGGGCGAAATCATGCTGCGCAATGTTCGCGTGCCCCGGTCCAGTCTCCTCGGCGACGAAGGCGCGGCGTTTAGCTACGTGCAGCAGGCTCTCAATCGCGAGCGCTTGTTCGGCGGCCTGGCCTGTGTGGCGTGGGCCGATTACGCGATGGAAAAAACCGTCGCGTTCGCCCGCCAACGACAGGCATTCGGCAAATCCCTGACGAGATTTCAGGCGATCCGACATCAGTTTGCCGAGATGGCGACGACACTCGAGGCGGCGCGGCAACTCAATTACGCAGCTTTGAATCGCTGGATCGCCGGCAAGGACGCCACCAAAGAGATCGGCATGGTCAAACTCTTCAGTTATCAAACGGCGCAGCAAGTGATCGAACGCTGTTTGCAATTGCACGGCGGCGCGGGTTATCTCGCCGACCACTGGATCAGCCGTTTTTACCGCGACGCGCGGGCGTTGACCATCGCCGCCGGTACACCCGAAATCATGAAGGAACTGATCGCAGCTTATTTGCGACTCTAAGCAATGGCGCAATTCTTCAACCGCACCCGGGTCTCGAAATCCATCACGCTGAAGCTGCTCCGACAGGGCCGGCCACTGAGCGTGCTGGTCTATTGGCTCGTGCAAGCCAGCGACCTCGGCCGTGAAGGGATTGAACACTCGGGCAGTTATCGCTTCGCCGACCACATCTATCGTAATGTCCCTTCGGGCCGCGGACGTTTTGGTCGCTGGCTCGATGCGAAATTCCTGGCGATGCCTGCCGTTCAATCCTTCCGCAATCGCTACCTAGCGGCGCGCGATGAACTGTGCCGGTTTCTCACCGAGCGCGTCGGCCACGGCAAACCGCTCGATGTCGTGAGCGCACCCTGCGGCATCCCGCGCGAACTGGTAGAGGGAGCGCGGCTGTTTCGCGAACGAACGGGGCAGACATTGGAGGGTGTGACGTTTCATGGTGTTGACCTGGATGCAGATTTGTTGGAACAAGACAAGCGCTTCGCAGCAGAAAACAGCCTGCCGAATTTCATCGCGCATCACGGCGACGCCCTCGACCGCGCCACGTATCCCGAAGGCGCGGACTTCATCACCTGCACCGGGCTGGCGGAATTTTTGAGCGATGAACTGTTGGAGCGGTTGTATCGCATTTTTTTTGACGTGCTGCGTTCCGACGGATTGCTGGTTACCAGCGGCATGAAGCGCAAGCGGCTGCCCGATTATTTGCTGCGGCTGGCGGAGCTCAAGACCCACTATCGCACCCCGCCGCAACTGGCAGCCATCGCCCGCCGCGTGCCGTTCGCCGAGGTGCGCACGCGGGTGGATGAGTTCGGCATCCAGACCATTTTGAACGCGCGCAAATGAATGTGCGCCTGTTCCAACGAAACGCGCGCTGGGTCTGGCGCTGGCGATGCCGGCAGTCGGCGGGACAGTTGGCGCAAACGTGGCTGGCGTGCCATCGAAAAACAGTGGATTGGCGGACGGTTTTTAGAGAGAGTCTCACCCTGATGGCCTTGGACGCACAAGACGAAGCCCATGGATTGCGCCTGGAAGCGGGCGCGGGCGAAGTCACGTGGCAACCGCGCGCCTGGGGCACGACGATTTCCCTGCGGCTGGAGAAATTCTCCCCGCGAAAACAAAACCTGGTGGCGGCGGCGTTGGGAAAAGCCGCTCGCTACCATCAAATCGAAAAGGAACCATGCCAACCGCGACCGAAAGCATTGTGATTGCCGTGCCGCCACAGAAAGTGTTCGAGTATATCGCCGACGCTAAACGGGCGACCACCTTCATCCCCGGCCTCAACCGGATCAGCAACCTTTCCACGCCCACGGCCAAAGTCGGTCAGGAGTGGGAGTTTGAGTTCGACTGGTTCGGGCTGATCATCTCGGGCAAGAGCAAGTGCTCACGCTTGGAGCCTCCCGGTTTGTATCAATTCCAAACCGTCACCGGCTCCCTGAGCACCTGGACTTACCGCTTTCAACCCGAAGGCAGCCAGACGCGCGTCGCGTTGGAAGTGGAATACGAAGTGCCGCAGAACTTGCTCGCCCGTTTCGCCGCGCAGCCGGTTTTGGAAAAGATGAACCAGAGCCGCGCGCGCGAAACTCTCGCCAATCTCAAAGCGCTGGTCGAATCGTAAGCCAAGCCGGGAGGTAGAATCCGTCCGACGTCAAGCCACGACACTCACCCGCGCGGCTGGCGTTTCCGGGAACTCCGCCTTCACCTTTGCCACTGTGTTCTCCACGGTCAGACCATACTTCTTGCGTAAGTCGTCCACAGTGGAGGCGTGTTCAATGAATTGGTCCGGCCAGCCGATGCGTACCACCGGGGTGCTGATCCGTTTGTCGCTCAGAAACTCCATGATAGTGCTGCCGTAGCCACCCGGCAACACGTGGTCTTCCATTGTTACGACGAGATCAGCGCCGCGCGCAAAGAATTCCGTCACCCCTTCGTCAATCGGCTTGGTGAAGCGCGGATTGATCACTGCAACGTCATATCCGTCCTCTGCGAGTTGCGCCGCCGCTTTTCGTCCCAGTTTCATCAGGTTGCCCAACGGGAACAGCGCGACCTTGCGTCCGCCGTTGTTGGAAAAGTTCTGGATGATCTCGGCCTTGCCGATTTCCAGCAGCCGGGGCTGGTCTTTGATCGGCACGCCTTCCGCCGCGCCGCGCGGATACCGGATGAACGTGGGATGTTTGGTGTGTGTGCAGGTGAACATCATGTCCACGAGTTCATCTTCATCCTTCGGGGCCATGGCGATGATGTTCGGCACACAACGCAGATAGGCGATGTCGAACATGCCGTGGTGCGTCGGGCCGTCATTGGCCGACAGCCCGGCGCGGTCCATGCAAAACATCACTGGCAGGTCCTGCAACGCCGCGTCGTGAATGATGCAATCGTAGGCGCGCTGGAGAAACGTGGAATAAATGGCGCACACCGGATGAAATCCCATCGTCGCCATGCCGCAGGCGAACAACACCGCGTGCTCCTCCGCAATGCCTACATCGTAGTAGCGATTCGGCATCGCCTTCTCCAACGCCTTCAAACCCGTGCCGCTGGGCATCGCCGCGGTGATGCCGACAACGGAATTGTCCTTCTTGCACAGTTTCACCATGGTTTCGCCAAAGACATCCTGCCAGTTCGGCGGCGTGCCCGGTTTGGGTGGCGGCGCGGCGCCGGTGGCGACGTCGTACGGCCCAGTGCCATGAAACTTCTCCGGTTGTTTGATGGCGATATCGTAGCCTTTGCCTTTTTTCGTCAACACATGGATCACGACCGGTTTGTCGCACGTCTTGGCAAATTTCAACGTGTCGATCAGCAACGAGAGATTGTGACCGTCAATCGGCCCGAGATAGCGCAGTCCCATTTCCTCGAAAATCAAGCTGCTGCCGTAGCCGCCACGGCCATCTGACTCAACCTGAGTGCCGCTAGGTCGCAGCCCCACTTCGGTCATCGCGCCTTTGAAACCTTCTTCGGCCTTGTGCGCCAGTTTCAAAGCCACCTCGCCTTTCGGCAGCAAACGAATGAACCGTTCAAAATCCTTTTGTAACCGGTTGTACGACGGGTGCGTGATCAGCTTGTTGAGATAAGTCGCAATCGCGCCGACGTTCTTGGCGATGCTCCACTCGTTGTCGTTCAGAATGCCGATGAACCGTTTCGTCGTGTGCGTGATGTTGTTGAGCGCCTCGAATGAAATGCCGTTCGTCAACGCGGCGTCGCCGAAGATCGCAATCACATTTTCGTCGCTGCCCCGTTGATCGCGCGCCGCCGCCATGCCAAGCGCCGCGGACAAGGCCGTCCCCGCATGGGCCGCGCCGTAACAATCATGTTCGCTCTCCGTCCGCAACGCGAACCCGTTCAGGCCGCCGGTCATGCGGATGGTGTGAAAGCGGTTTTTCCGACCGGTGAGCAATTTATGGACGTAGGACTGGTGACTCACGTCCCAGACGAATTTGTCCTTGGGCGTGCTGAAGACGTAATGCAGAGCGATGGTCAACTCCACCACGCCGAGATTCGGCCCGAGATGACCGCCCGTTTTGGAGAGCACCTGGATCAGTTCCTGGCGGATCTCCTGCGCCAGTTGCAACTGTTGAACCAGGGTCAGCTTTTTGACGTGGACGGGATCGTCCACCATGTCGAGATATCGGCTCATAATTCAGTAATGTTTTACTGGAGTGTTGGAGTGTTGGAACGGAACGCCCAACACTTTGGTTAATTATTCGTTGGAATTGTCGCCCAAGGCAATTGGCTTTAATTTCAATTCGCCCGCCGCGTTTTTTTCCAATTGTTGAATTTTCACCTCCGCCTCCGCCAGTTTGGCCTGGCAAATCCGGGCCAGTCGCGTGCCTTCTTCGTAGCGCGCCAGAAGGGTTTCCAACGGCAAATTGTCTGCCTCCATGGCTTCGACGATGGTTTCGAGTTTTTTTAGCGCCGCTTCAAACGGCAGATTCTCCGGCTTCGCCGCATCCACGGTTTTGACTGCCTTCGACATACCGGCAAGCTAAATGAAGCCCCCTTGCCCGTCCAGTCCGACTTTCACAGAGGTTGCCAGGTTCAAGTTGTGTTCACAGGGCCGGTCGATCCCCAGAGATGCGGAAGATGGAGAGATATGGGACGTGGAATCGGTTAACGCTTCAATGATTGAAGCGCTTCTGTGCCGGGCGGCGCGTATTCCGGCGAGATCGAGCCGAGGCTGATGATGTACTTGATGCCGTCGGCCACGGACATTTCCAGTTTGGTCACCTTGTCCTCCGGCACGAGCACGAGGAAGCCGCTTGTGGGATTCGGAGTCGTCGGGACAAAGACGCAAACCACCTTCTCCTTCGTCTTCGTCTGCACTTCGTCGTGCTGTTCGCTGGTGATGAAACCAATGGAATACATGCCGGTGCGCGGGAATTCGATCAGCACGACGGTTTTGAAGGAAGATTTGCTGCCGGAGGAAAAGGCCTCGTTGACCTGCTTGATGGCGCCGTAGATCTTGTTGAGCAACGGGACGCGCAGGAGCGCCGTGTCCACCCAGCGGATCATTTTTTTGCCGAGATAATAGCGCGCCAAAAGTCCGACCAGACTGATCAGGAGAATCGCCAGCACCAGCGCTACGAGACTCCAGTACCAATACATCGGACCGTCGCCGCTGCGTTCGTGCGTCAGGGTTTTGGGGAGGAAAATGAGCAACGTGTCGGTGAGGCTGGAAACGGTACCGAAGAGCCACTTGGCCACGGCC
This sequence comes from Verrucomicrobiota bacterium, assembly GCA_016200005.1. Lineage (NCBI taxonomy): Bacteria > Pseudomonadati > Verrucomicrobiota > Verrucomicrobiota bacterium. The sequence continues at coordinate 16,625 of JACQFP010000087.1, forward strand.
AGGGAAATCACGGCCGGCAGCACGACCGCCAGCCCGGTCAAGAAGTTGGCCCGACCGCGGGCAAAAAGATTTTTCATCCCGCCACTTTAGCCTGCTCTCCCCCAAAAGTCACTTTCCCGCTTTTACGCCAGCATCGTAATTCGGATTCGGATTCATCATTTGAGCTTTCACATCCCGACGCCAGGCATCGAGTTTCACTTCCAAGGCCATCGCCTTGTCCGGCATTCTGTCCGCCAGATTATGCTTTTCGCCGATGTCCTGCTTGAGATCGTAAAGCTCCAGGTGTCCGTCTTCGTAAAACTCAATCAGCTTGTAGTCGCCTTGACGAATGATCCCGCCCGGTTTGCCGCCTTGGTTCGCGTAGTGCGGATAATGCCAGTAGAGCGCGTCGCGTTTGAAGTCGCCGATCTGCTTCAGCAACGGCACGAGGCTGACGCCATCGACAGACTGCCGGAATTTCACGCCGGCCATTTCGAGAATCGTCGGAAAGAAATCGATGCTGCAAACCGGCGTGTGACAAATACTGCCGGCTTGAATGACGCCGGGCCAGCGAATGATCAGTGGCGCACGAATGCCGCCTTCATACAAATAGCCTTTGCCTTCCCGCAACGGCGCGTTGGAGGTCGATGGCGTGTTCGGCCCTTCTTTCACAGCCAGGCCGCCGTTGTCGGACATAAAAAAGATGACTGTGTTGTCGGCGAGCTTGAGCTCCTCCAGTTTTTCCATCACGCGCCCGACGCTTTCGTCCACGCTTTGAATCATCGCCGCATAAACTGCGTTGGTGTGCGTCTGGCCGGGGTTGGCAGCGTTTTGAAATCTGGCGATGAGTTCCGATTTGGCGGCCAATGGAATATGGACGGCATAGTGCGCGAGGTAGAGAAAGAACGGTTTGCCTTTGTGGCGCTCAATGAACTTTTCCGCTTCAGTGGTGAGACGATCCGTGAGGTATTCTCCCGGCATGCCGTCTTCGAGCGATCGAATGCTGCGATTCGCATTGCGATAGGGATGGAAATAACTAGCGGGCGAACCGGCGTCATTGCCGGCGATGTTCAGATCAAATCCCTGATCTTCCGGGCTGAACCCCTTGCCGCCGAGATGCCATTTGCCGATGCTTGCCGAAACGTAACCCGCAGGTTTCAGCGCCTCGGCCAGGGTCACTTCAGCGAGCGGGAGCTGGCGGAGAAAATCGGGACGCAACAGTTTTTGCGAGGGTCCGTCGCCACGGCCGGGCAGCCAGTCGGTCAGGTGCAACCGTGCCGGATATTTGCCCGTCAGAATGCTGGCGCGTGTCGGTGAACAAACCGGGCAGGCGGCGTAAGCAGCGGTGAATTTCATCCCTTGCTCGGCGAGCCGGTCGATGTTCGGCGTCTTGTAAAATGTGCTTCCGAAACAGCCGAGATCCGTCCACCCGAGGTCGTCGATAAGAATGAAAACAAAGTTGGGCGGGCGTGCTTCAACAGATCGCGTTGTTGTGACCCAACAACAACATGCGATGATGAGCGTTATCACCCATGTCCTCAATTTCAGCCGCAACGATGCATTCGAGAATGGGGAATGCAGCCGCCCCGGCTGCAATTCGGCGCGCCCTCGCGCCGAACCCAAAACGCCTTTTATAAATGCTCTGGCTCTTTTCATTACCAAACCAAGCCAACGACGAGGGCGTCGTTGGCAACACTCGAGGCGAGTGTGCTCCCCGAGCAAACGCCGTTTTTCGTCATCGGAAGCAGCACGGTCACTGTGATTTCTTCGGCTTCACGTTGTCGCCGTCGTCGGAGTTTTTCCCAGCGGTTGGCGCATCCGGCGCGTTGGTTGTCGGCAACCAAACGGCGAGTTGTTTCTTGGTAACTTCGTATTTGGCGTTGCTCGCGAGGTTTGTCCATTCGAGTGGATCGGCATTGTGATCGTAAAGTTCTTCGGTGCCGTCACTATAACGGATGTAGCGCCAGCGCTCGTTGCGAACGGCGTGGTTGTTGCGTCCATGAGTCGTGACTGATGGATGATCCCAAGCCTGTGCAGGATTCTTTAATAACGGCATGATGCTGGTCGCTTCATGGCCTTCCTTCTTCGGCAACCCGCACAGTTCGATCAACGTAGGGTAAATGTCCATGAGGTTGACCGTCCGCTCGCAATGTTGGTTTGGTTTTGTGACACCGGGTGCAACAATCATGAACGTGACACGGGTGGCTTCCTCCCAAAGCGCGAACTTGCGCCAGTGCTGCTTCTCGCCGAGATGCCAGCCGTGATCGCTCCACAGAACAATGATGCTGTTCGTCGCATAAGCGCTGGCGTCAAACGCGTCCAACAGCCGACCGACTTGCGCGTCGGCGAAAGTGATGCTCGCCAGATAACCTTGCACCGCTTTCTCCCATTGCTTCGCTTCGACGACTTTTTTGTGATCACCTTCGGGCTTGGCCATTTGACGGCCGATCGGTGGAATGTCGTCGAGATCGTCGGCTTTGATCTTGGGCAAAGTAATTTGTCCCAGCGGATAAAGATCAAAATATTTCTGCGGCACATACCAGGGCAAGTGCGGACGAATCAAACCCACTGCCAGAAACATGGGCTTATCATGTTTCGCCTTCAACTGGGCGATGCCCCAATCGACCACTTTAAAGTCGCCCATCTCGTCATCGCCGACGTTGACTGGACCCCAATCGAACTGCGCGGCGTGCAAACCGTTGACGGGTTTATTGGCTGGCTCGGGCGACGGCTGCGGTTTGAGGTAAACCTCCCACGACTTTCGATCGTTGAATGAGTTGTGGAAAATCTTTCCACCACCGGCGACGTAATAGCCGTTGGCCATAAAATTTTGGGGCAACGTGACGACGTTGGGCAGCACTGGCCGCCACGGCTGGCTATTGTGATAGACACCGGACGATGCAGGGCGGACGCCAGTGAGCAGACTGGCCCGCGACGGGTTGCACGCGGGGGCGGAACAATAAGCGCGAGTAAACAACATGCCGCGCTTTGCGAGCCGGTCGAGATTGGGTGTCTGGACGTCAGGGCGTTTGCCGAGCGCGCCGATCCAATCGTTGAGATCATCAATGGCGATGAAGAGAACGTTGGGCGGACGCGATTCGGCGGCGTGCGTTATCGCAAACCAGCAAGAACACGCGATGAGGAGCACGATGAGCGAGGCACACAATCCATGCGCCGAACGTAGCCGCCGAAGTAACGAGGCGGATGGACGTTGGCGCGCGTCGCGAGAGTCTGCCTGCTCGCGGCGGCGGCTACAAGTTATCGGCCGCTTCATAATTTCCCGGTGGTGCCAGACGGTTGGCCTGGCTTCGCGAGTAGCAACTGTTGGTTCATCGCGTCATAGAGCGCCTTCAATCGTCTGACCACATCGGGGTGTTGTTCCGCGACGTCGTGTTGCTCTGCGGGATCATCTTCCAGATTGAAAAGCGACATCGCCTTGGTTTCGTCGCCGGTCAACACGCCGGGATATTGACTGGGATGAGCTTGCTCATACGGCGCCAGAATCGTCACGCCGTCCGGCGCGCGCGCGTCGATCCATTTCTCGTCCGGTTTCATGACCCGGGGTTTGTTTGGCGCAATGACGTGCAACTTCCACGGACCACTGCGAACGGTGTAAAGCTTCGCGCCTTGCATCGCGAATAACGCCTCGTGCGGGGTCTTGGCCTCGGAGGTCAGCAACGGAAAAATGTCTTTGCCATCGATGACGCGATCTTGGGGAATCGGAATCCCGGCGGCAGTCAATGCCGTCACAAAGAGGTCAACCATGATAGCCGGTTCACGGCTCTCGTGACCTGCGGGAATTTTCCCGGGCCAGCGCGCGATCAACGGTTCGCGAATGCCGCCTTCCCAAGTGTTGCTTTTCATGCCGCGCAATCCGCCCGTGCTGCCGCCGTACCACGGGCCATTGTCGCTGGAAAAGAAGACCAGTGTGTTCTCGTCCAATCCAAGCTCCTTGAGTTTCGCCAGCACCTGGCCGACGCACCAATCGAGTTCCGCCACGGCGTCGCCGTAAAGTCCACCGCCGCTTTTCTTGTAAAATGCTTCCGAGGCGGCCAGCGGTTTGTGCGGCATGGCGCCGGGTAGATAGAGGAAAAATGGTTTCTTCCGGTTGCGCTCAATGAATGAAAGCGCGCGTTCGGTGTAGCGTTTGGTGAGCGTTGCCTGAACCACCGGATACTCCACGACCTTCTCGCCGTCGAGCACTTGCACGGGCCGCATGTCGTTGCTGTAAAGGATGCCGAGATATTCATCGAAACCGTGGCGCGTCGGATAAAACTCCGGCTTGTGACCGAGATGCCATTTGCCTATGCAGATGGTTCTGTAACCCGCCTTCTGGAACGCCTGGCCCAAAGTGATTTCCGAAGCAGGTATGCCAATGTCGTTGATGCCCGAGTCGGGCGATGGGTTGTTCACCACACCGCTTCGGAACTGATAGCGGCCCGTCATCAGCGACGCCCGCGACGGCGCGCAGTAGGGACATGCGCTGTAGAACTGGGTCAACCGCGCGCCTTCACTCGCCATGCGGTCGATGTTCGGCGTCTTGAATTTCGTGTTGCCGTAACAACCGAGATCACCCCAGCCGAGGTCGTCGGCAAAAACTATGATTACGTTCGGCAGGCGCGCCGCAGCGCTTGAACTTTCTTCGGTGCAGAAAATCATCGGCAGCATCAACAGGGCAGTCGCAATCCAGCGGTATTGCCGCCAAAATGATTCGAATTTCATAGGTGTGGAAAAATATTATTCCGCGAGCTTCTTCTTTGTCACTGTCTAATTCTGTTGGGCTTTGTACCTGATTTCCTTTGGGCCATCGGACACGCTAAAGCGTGAACTCCAACGTCGCGCACGGGCCGTTTGCGTTGAAGTTCAACCTTCAGGTTGTTCCTGTCTGCATCAAAGGGAATCAAGTGCATCGCCCAATATTGCTATTGGCTCTTGCTGAGAAACTCCTTGATGAGCGCTGCCGCCGTTTCGTCGCAAGCCTTCGCGCCTTCGTCGCCGCCTTGATTGGTCGCCACGAGCACCGCGAAGTCGCGCAACGGCGCGATCCACACCACGGCGAAGTTTTGGTTGTTGCTGCCGTTGTGAGTCAGAACGCGACCACCACCCCACTTGCGATTCGCGACCGCCCACCCGAACGCGTAATCGCCGCCGAACATCGGCGTGTGCAGCTTCCTGAAAGTTTCCGGTTTCAACAGGCCTACCCAGTTCGTCTCGCCGCGCACGTGGATGGCGACGAATTTCGCCCAGTCACCCAGCGAGCAATACACAGTTCCGGCCGGACCGATGACGAGAGGGTTGTCACTGCGCGGGCCGGGACCGATGGCGTGGTGGTTCGTGGCTTCGAGCGCGTGTTGCCAGGGCTGATCGATTTTACCCGGCGTGCCCATGGCGCCGAATCCCGCGCTCGTCATTCCAAGGGGCTTGAACAACATTCGCGTCGTCAAGTCTTCCCATGAAGCGTTCATGACTTTCTCAGCCATCGCACCCACGACGACATAACCCATGTTGGAATAAATGAATTTTTCTCCCGGCCTGGCCTCTGGAGGTGTGCGCAACGCCATTTCGAGGTACGCTCGTCGCTGCTCGCGCCGTGTGCCGGCAAGTTTGTGCAGATCCAAAAGTGTTTTGCCCGGTGGCGCTGTCTCATTTGGAAAGCCGCCGCGATGCGATAGAAGTTGCTCCAGCGTCACGTCCCGGTACTGCGGCTGCATCGACGCAGCGAGGTCCGGAAAAACATTCGCGATGGTTGTGTCCCATGAGAGCCGGCCTTGTTCCACCAGCATGGCCACAAACGTTGCGGTCATGGATTCTGTGCACGATCCGATGTGGAACTGGTCGGCGCTCGTGACCTTGACAGTCTCGCCGTATTTTCGAAATCCGACTGCGCCAAGGGCGACCGTGCGTCCACCCTTCACGACCGCCGCCGCTAATGCCGGCAGGTCGTGTTGTTTGCGAATCAACTCGAGCAGTTTGTCGATGGACTGTGTCTCGGCTGCGCCTGACGAAAAAGGTGGAACGAGGAGAGCAGTGCAAAGAGGGAGGGCGGCCCACCGTGAAGACGCGACGCTCATGCCTAACGCTCGACCGGTTTGCCGGCTTTCTCCCACGCCTTGATGCCGCCCTCGAGATGGTAAATCGTCCTGAATTGCTGGGTCTTCATCAATTCGCGCGCTTTGGCGCTGCGGCCGCCGACGGCGCAATGGACGAGGTACGGCTGGCTTTTATCGAGCGCCGCCAGCTTCTTTGCAAAGTCGGTGTCGAAGAAATTGATGTTTGTGGCGCCGGCAATGTGCCCGGCGGAAAATTCCTTGGGGGTGCGGACATCGAGCACAACCACTTTCTTGTTCTCTTTCAGAAGTTTTTCCGCTTCGTTAGCATCGAGATTCTTGACGGAGACTTTCTGGTCGGATTGTTTGTTGGAAGGAGCGTCTTTGCCTTGGGCGTGGATTTTGTCGCCGCCTAGCAGCAGGGCGGATGCACAAATCAGTGTGAACAGATTTCTCATGGGTTCGTGGTTTTGGTCTTGAATCATTCGCCAATCGGCACCGATCGTCAAAGAAAAACCCCGGCCGGGAGCGCGGTAAAGAGCGCGGAAGAAGCCGTTGACAAAGCCGGGCGTTCCGATACCGTTGCCCGCTCTGAAAGATTTAACCGAGTAAACTATGCCGAACACCAAATCAGCCGAACGCCGGATGCGTAACAGCGCCCGCAAACAACTGGGCAATCGCAGCATCACCTCGCGCCTGCACACGTTGGAAAGAAATTACCTGGCGCTTGTGGACACGGGCAAAAAGGATGAGGCGGTGCAAGCCTTGCGGACCGTCAATTCCGCTTTCGATAAAGCCGCCAAGACGCGCGTCGTGCACCGGGCCACCGCCAACCGCAAAAAATCCCGCCTGGCCTTGTATTTGAAGAAGATCAAGTGAGCGGGGTCTGGTGACAGGTTGCCAGGGCCACGTCATCAAATTGCAGTGTCTCATTCCACTGATACGGGTTTCCACGTCGCCACGCGTTGACGTTCAAGCTTTACGCGTTATGCTCCGCCATCATGGCATTTCGCGCGCGTCGAAACTTGCTCGCCACGTCAGCCGTTATTCTGCTTTGGCAATGCACCGGGGAAAGTGTGCGCGCATTGGACAACGGCATTGACCCTGCCAATCTCGGCAAGGGTGATTGGATTTACTTTCTTTCCCAGGCCACAAACCAGCTCGGCGGTCATGTGCCCGGCGTGCGCGATGTCCCCAGCCTGATGGCGTTTGAAAAAAGCCAGGGGATGCATTTTATTGTCGTCAAGGCCGGAACGGGCGCCGCCGACTTTCCCTCGCCAACCAATCCCCAATTCACCGCCCATCTTGTGAATGAAGCTCATGCGGCGGGACTGAGGATCTTTGGCTACACGCGCTCGGACGGCGCCGATGTCGCGGGTGAGATTGTCCTGGCGACCAGAATATACAATCTGGGCGCGGACGGCTTTGTCATCGACGCCGAGGCCGAATGGGAATCCGCAAACTTGCCGGACAACCTGAACAAGGCGCTGCAACTGGGTGCGGGAATCAAAACCAATTTCCCCACGCGATTTCTCGCTCACGCGCCATTCCCGATCATCGGCAATCACACCACGTTTCCTTACAAAGAATTCGGCTTCCACTGCGACGCCGTCATGCCGCAGGCTTATTGGAAAAGCATTGGAGTATCGCCGGCTTACATGGTTCGTTGGATGGACATCGAATGGCGCAACTGGCAGAATTCACTCACCGGACAATGGACGAATGCCATCAAGCCGCTCGCGCCGGTCGGCCAGGGTTGGAGTCCCTCGGCGAGAGAAATTACGACTGGCGCGGAAATCACCGCGTTCGTCAATGCCTTGAAGAATGACACCAATCCGCCAACGGCTGGCGGCTACAAAGGAGCGAGTTACTGGCGGGCCGACCTGCACAACGCCGACATGTGGACGGCCATCGCCACAAACAGCATTGGCGATCCAAACACCAATCCGCCGGTGATTTTTAATCTTGTGGTCAGCAACATCACGAATGCCAGCGCCATCATCAGTTGGAACACGGATACGCGTTCTGACAGCGTGGTTGAAATTGGAACGACAACCGACTCCGCCAGCTCGATTACGAACGCAGCACTCGTTTATGCGCATTCAATCACTTTGAGCGGCTTGGACGCTGCGACTACGAATCGTTTCCGCGTCAAATCCACGGACGCAGCTTTCCGTCAATCCGTTTCCAGCAACTTCACCTTTGTGACGAAGCCAGCGGGAGTCATCACGAATTCTCTCATCGACAACTGAGCGGGCTTCGGGTTTGGCGCGGCCAACCGCTCCGCTAAAGAAAAGTTTCGGGACGCACTCAAAATCCGTCTTGCAACCAAGTCTCAATTAACCTAGATTGCGCCACGTGAAACGGCAGAAGCCAACGTGTGCCAGCAAGAATGGATGTAGCGGAGAACCCTTCCTTTGCCCATTGAGTCGTGTCATTGCGGGTACCGCCGTTCGTATCAAACGCCTTTCAGCTCCCGCGCCCGTTATTTCCCGTCTCCGGGAAATGGGTTTTTGTGAAGAGCAACAAATCAAGCTTCTCAGTTGCTACCCCAATCTCATCTGCCTGGTTTGCAACGCGCGCCTCGGTCTCAGCGCGGAACTGGCAGACATCATTTTGGTTGAGCCTCTTCCTGCGACCGAAAACGCAGAGTGAGTATGCCCGCTGAAAGCCAACCGTTGACCTCCCTCAAGGTCGGCAGCGCCGGCACGGTCACCGAAATCAACGTCGCTCCGGCAAACAAATCCCGGTTGCTGGAAATGGGTTTGCTTGTCGGCACGACCGTGGAACTCGTCCGCTTCGCGCCACTCGGCGACCCGGTTGAAATCAAAGTGCGCGGCTACAATCTCACCCTGCGCAAAAGCGAGGCGGAGCAGATTTTGGTGAGGACGAATTCGTAATCAACTTTGGCATCTTATGAACACTGATTCAAAGATTACTCAAATTCCTTTTCCCGGCGGTTCGGGAAACGTGCCAACTGGGGCGATACAACTCCAAGATGACTGGCCAGGTTTGTTCCTGCGCGGCGATACGGCGATCTCTATCCTCTCGTGTATCCGAGGTCTTCGACAACGGCTTGCCCAGCACGCAGACCCAGTTGTTGGGGCGGCGCTGAGTCAGTTGCAGCAGATAGCTGACATCATTGAACGGGATGTCATTGCTCGGAAATGAAGCCTCGATGAACCCCGCAGTCGCATCGGTCGAAAAGAAACCCGCCGGGAAAATCTCCGCGCCGGCTTACGTCGCGTTGACCGGAAATCCGAACTGCGGCAAAACGACTTTGTTCAATGCACTCACCGGCTTGCGCGCCAAGGTCGGCAACTACGCCGGCGTCACCGTCGAGCGCAAGGAGGGTCGTCTGCTCCGCGCGCCCCGTGGAATAAACACCTCGCCCACTTCGGACGCTGAGCACACTGCTATTCCGCGGGGCAAGCCGGCCGACGCGAACATCCGCGTCCTCGATTTGCCCGGCACTTACAGTTTGAGTCCGAACTCGCTCGATGAACAGATTTCGCGCGACGTTTTGTTGAATCGCCTTCCCGAACTGCCGCCGCCGGATCTGATCCTCGTCGTGGTGGATGCCTCAAACCTTCAGCGAAACCTTTACTACGCCACGCAAGTCGTCGAACTCGGCCATCCGACCCTCATCGCGCTCAACATGGTCGATGTGGCGGAAGCCAACGGCCATCGGATCGACGAGAAGAAGCTTTCTGAAACCCTCGGCGTGCCGGTTCTGCCGATTGTGGCCAGCACCGGACAGGGAGTGCCGGAGTTGCGCGCCAAGATTGTTGCGTTCATCCAGAACCCGCCCGAAATGAAGCCGCAGTTGTTCTGTCAGTTGCCGGGATTGTTTCGGATCGAAGCGACCGGACTGGCCAATTTGCTGGCGGAAACTTTTCAGGAGCGGCGATTGCAAGCCACGGCGGAGGCGTTGTTGATTCTGAGCAACGAAAACGCACTGGCGTCGAGCAGCACACATTATCCACCCGCAATACAGAACGCCGTGACCGCCGCGCGCAAGCGATTGGACGCGCACAAAATCGACTGGCGCGGCGCGCCCATCGAATGGCGTTATGCGCGCGTGGCGGAAATGGAGCATGCGGTGACGACGGAAACTGCGGCGCCAAAGGAGACGTTTAGCGACAAGCTGGATCGCATCTTGACCCATAAGGTCTGGGGCGTGCTGATCTTCGTCGTCATCATGGCGCTCTTGTTTCAGAGCATCTTCACTTTTGCCAAGTGGCCGATGGATTTATTAACGACGGGGGTTGATGCCTTTGGCGGTTTGGTCGGCGCGTTCCTGCCGCCGGGGGATTTGAACTCGCTGCTGGTTGCGGGTGTGATCAAGGGTGTCGGCGCGGTGATCGTGTTTCTGCCGCAAATTCTGCTGCTGTTCTTGTTCATCAGCATTCTGGAAGACACCGGCTACATGGCGCGCGCGGCGTTTTTGATGGATCGGTTGATGAGCAAGGTGGGGTTGCACGGCAAGAGCTTCATCCCGATGCTCAGTTCGTTTGCGTGCGCGATCCCCGGCATCATGGCCACACGCACGATTGAAAGCCCGAAGGACCGCCTGGTGACGATTCTGGTTGCGCCATTGATGAGTTGCTCGGCGCGGTTGCCGGTTTACGCCGTGCTGATCGCCGCGTGCATTCCAGATATTCGCGTGTTTGGTTTTTGGAAACTCTCCGGCATCACGATGCTGTCGATGTATCTGCTCGGCATCGTGGTGGCGTTGTTGATGGCGTGGCTGTTCAAGAAGACGCTGCTCAAAGGCCCGACGCCGATGCTCATCATGGAACTGCCGCCCTACAAGCGTCCGTTGCTACATGTCGTGCTGCGGCACATGTGGGACCGCTCGAAACTATTTCTTCGCCGCGCCGGCACGGTGATCCTGGGGATCAACATTCTGCTCTGGTTTCTGGCGACGTATCCGAGGAGTTCTGAAATTGAAACGAGTTACCAAGATAAAATGCAGACAGCATTTCAGCAGGCGTTTCCGAATACGAACGTCAAACTGTCTGACATCCTTGAAGGTCGTTTCCGTGGTACATTCGCAATCACTGACAATTCGCCTGCTCAATTAGAGCAACACAGAGTATTTGAGGAAAAAGTTGCTTCGATATCGAAGGAACATGCAGGCGAGCGACTGCGCCAAAGCTTCGCCGGGCGGTTGGGTCGGATCATTGAACCGGTCATCGCCCCACTTGGTTTCGATTGGAAGATGGGCATCGGCATCGTCGCTTCGTTTGCGGCGCGTGAAGTGTTTGTGAGCACCATGTCCACGGTCTATAACGTCGGGGAATACGACAAGAGCGCCGCAGCGACTTCGAGTCTGGCCAAGACCTTGCAGGAGCAAAAGCATCCCGATGGCTCGCCGGTGTACACGCCGCTGGTGGCCGTCACCTTGATGGTTTTTTATGTATTCGCGTTGCAATGTGTCAGCACGGTCGCCGTGGTGCGCCGGGAAACCAATTCTTGGAAATGGCCCATTTTTCAATGGGTTTACATGGGTTTGCTGGCCTGGTCACTGGCTTTCATCACGTATCACGGGGGTCGGCTGTTTGGCTGGAATTAGCAGTCACCCCACGAGACGAACGGTCGCGGACTGTTTTTTATACAAATCTTGCTTCTCCGGTGTCTATTGGTTGGAATCTAATTGTGAGCAACTCGAACCTCGACTGGTGTCGGCGACTTTACGAAGCGAAGGCCGCGGAGATGATTCTCTATGGCCGGGCGCTGGGTTTGAGCCATAACGAGGCTGAAGACGTTTTGCAGGAGACGTTCCTAGGTTTGATGCAGCGAGCCAAACCGCCCGAACAACCGCTCCATTATTGTCTGCGCAGCTTTCGGAATCGGGCGCTCAATTACCGGCGCAGTCTTTGGCGACGGTTAACGCGCGAATTGGAATCGCATCGTTGGTTCGAACGTGGCGAGGAGGAAACGCCGCAGGAACGCGCGGCGATGCGTTGCCTGGCGAAACTCCCGCTCGAACAACGCGAAGTCATCGTCCTCAAAATCTGGCATCAGCACACCTTCGAGGCGATCGGGGAGTTGCTGGGACTTTCGCCCAACACCGTCGCCGGACGTTACCGCTACGGTCTGCAAAAACTGCGGGCCTGTTTGAAAGGAGTAAGTTATGAACGACTGGAATCAGTGGGAAAATCAATTGAGTGGCTGGGTGCCACGCCGCCCCTCGCCGAGAGTTAAGCGACGGGTCTTTCCGTCCGCACCGACGGTCAAGTCGGAGTTGCCTTGGGCGGTATCCTGGCGCTGGCTGGCGGTGGCGAGTTCGTTCGCGTTGTTGGCCGTGATTGTATTGAGCCAATCCTACTTTGGCGCTGGTCACGCTTCAACTTCACGCTGCAGCCATCTTCTCGCGGGCCTTTCTTTGAGCAACGAAAACCATTCTTCCTATAGCCTGCCGAACCGTCACAGCCGCCAGAACGCCTGGTCAATCGTCAAATCGGTGGGCACTTTTGAATGGACAAATACACCGCGTTCCCCTTCAACTACAGGCTCTTTTCTGATCGGGATGACAAATAGTTTGATTCGCTAAGCATGAGTAACGACAAATCGAAATCGCCGGATGGTAAAATCAAACCGGCGATGCCGGCCAAAACGACCACAACGAACCCCGTGGCGCCTCTCAAACCGGCCACACCGCCGCTTTTTCGAAAGATCGACTGGTTGACGTTTGGTCTGACGACGTTGCTGGTGTTCATCGGTTATTACCTCACGCTGGCGCCGGATCTGACGCTGGAAGATTCGGGCGAATTGGCCACCGGTTCCTTCTATGCGGGTGTCCCCCACCCTCCCGGCTATCCTGTGTGGACAGTTTATACCTGGTTGTTCACGGTGTTGTTCCCGGTGGCCAACATTGCCTATCGCGTGGCGGTCGCGTCCGCGGTTTCCGCCGCGCTGGCGAGCGGGTTTCTGGCGTTCATCGTCTCGCGCGGCAGCAGCATGATGATCGAGGGCATTGCCGATTTGAAGACGATGGATCGGCGATGGGAAAACGCCATCTGTGTCGTCTCCGGCTTTGTCGCTGGAATGTTGCTCGCCTTCAACGGGTACATGTGGAGTCAATCGGTGATCGTGGAGGTCTATCCATTCAGTGTGCTGTCGTTGATGGGAGTATTGCTTTGTCTGTTGCGCTGGATCTACGCGCCGCACCAGAGGCGCTACGTTTATTGGGCGATGTTCCTCTTTGGCATCTGCTTTACAAATCATCAAAGCCTGCTCGTCGCAGCGATGGGTATTGAAGTGGCCATTATTGCCACGCAACCAAAACTGGGCCGTGATTTCATGGTCGCCAATAGTCTCTGTTACCTCGTCGGACTCTTGCTGAAATTGAATCACAAGCTGCCCACTTTCGACAGTGCGCCGGGCCAGATAAACATGATGTTCGTAATTTTCAACCTTGTGGGAGTTGCCTCACTGGTGGCCTGTTTCTGGCTCACCCTCAAAACTGAAAGATTTCTGACCGAGTGGAAACCTGTTTTGCTATCAGGGTTTTTGTTCCTGGTTGGTGCGGGCTTCTACCTCTACATGCCTTTGGCAGGAATGTCCGACCCGCCGATGCAATGGGGTTACCCACGGACCGTGGAAGGATTCATTCATGCGCTGACTCGCGGCCAATATGAGAAGGCCAATCCCACCAATTTCCTGACGGATCCGCTGCGTTTCTTTCAACAATTGGGTTCGTATTTTGAGGGAGCGGTGGAGGAGTTCAGCCTGGTTTATCTTTTCATAGCACTGGTCCCGTTTCTGTTTTTCCTAAAAATGCAGAAACGCGAACGGTCCTGGATGACCGGTATATTCGGCTTTTGGGTCTGTCTCGCCATACTGCTCTTGATCCTCCTTAATCCCAACCCGGACCGCCAGAGCAAGGAACTCATCCGGGTCTTCTTCACCGCGTCGTACGTCATGATTGCGATGTGGGTGGGCTATGGCCTGACGTTGATCGCCGCGTTCATGGCCACACACTACGAACGTTTTCGGAGGTGGGGCTTGTACGGCGGAGCGGTGGCCACGGCGCTGGCATTATACTCACTCGACAAAACGACCGAAACCTTTTTTGGCGACCAACCCGGAATGAGCGGCCTTAAACTGTTTTCGTACGCCATCAGCAAGTCATTTGAAAAGAACCAATACGGTTTGCCCATTCATGCCGGCATGATCGTGGTCGGTTTGGCGCTGGTATTCCTGTTGTCCATTCTGGTTTTTCGATCGCGTCCGCGTTTGTCGCTGTTGCTGACCCTGTTTGCGATCATGCCGTCCAATTCCATCCTCTCCCATTGGTCGGATAACGAGCAGCGGAATCATCTGTTCGGTTATTGGTTTGGCCACGACATGTTCACTCCCCCGTTCAACGGCACCGACGGCAAACCGCTTTATCCTGAGATGACACGCGACACCGTGTTGTTTGGCGGCACGGACCCGGGACGTTTTTGTCCCACGTATATGATTTTTTGCGAAAGCTTCATTCCGCCGGAGAAGAAGAAGACCTATATCAAAACTCCGATTTATGAGTATAGCGATCCCAACTTCGACCGGCGCGATGTTTACATCATCACGCAAAACGCCCTGGCTGACGGAACCTACCTGAGCTATATCCGCGCACACTACAATCGCAGCACTCAAATCGATCCTCCCTTCTTCCAGGAATTACTTCGCAGCAAGAAGGAAATCGAACAGAATTACACCACGAATCTGCTGGCGCGCATCGCCTACAACCTGTTGGACAAGCCATTCACGGCGCTGGGCGACTACATTGAGAAACACCGGCGCGCGGGTAGTTCTTACTTCACAGAAAAGGATTTCACAGACCTACCCGGCCTCATCGCCAAACTCCGGAAAGGCGACCAACAGGATGCTTTGTCCAGGTATCTTTTCGACAGTTTTTCCAAAGAGACGCAGGATTTGCTTTCGCGCAACGCGGACACGCCCGCGGTTCGGCGTGGCTTGGCTAAAGAACTTAACCAGATTTTGGAAAAGGAACTGGTTGAAAAGAACCCCGACCAGCGACAGCCGCTTTACACTCCAGAGAGGTTCAAAGACATAAAACTCTCCGAGACGACGCTGGCGTTCATCAAGGAAAATCCGAAGAGTCACACGCGCATCCGCCTCAATCGGCTGCTTTTGGAGGAGGCCTATTCTGGTAAAATTGCCAAGAGCCTCGGCGGCGTTTATCCCGACCGCGAAATCCACACCCCGACACCGGAAGATTCACAGCGTTGTTTCCAGGAATACCTTCAAGATGCTTCACGCCGGTTGGAACACGACAATAAATTTCCCAACGAGCCAAGACAGATCAAGCCGGGCGAGGACATCAAGTTGATCGAGAACCGCGTGCAGGTGGCCGGCCAGGTGGCCGTCATGTCCATCAACGGCCTGTTGACCAAGGTGATCTTCGACAAAAATCCCGACCACGAGTTCTTCGTCGAAGAAAGTTTCCCGCTCGATTGGATGTATCCTTATCTTTCGCCCTTCGGCGTCATCATGAAGATCAATCGCCAGCCGTTGCCGGAGATTAGCGAGGACATGGTGAAGAAGGACCATGAGTTCTGGAGCCGCTATTCCGAGCGCCTCATTGGCAACTGGATCACGTACGATACGACGCTGAAAGAAATCAATGACTTCATCGAGAAGGTTTATCTTCGCCGGGATTTCAGCGGGTTCAAAGGCGACCGGAAATTCGTCCGTGACGACCAGGCGCAAAAAGCCTTCTCCAAACTGCGCAGCTCCATTGGCGGTATTTATAGCTGGCGCATCAACAATTCAAAGAATCCCGTCGAGCAACAACGCATGATCAAGGAAGCCGATTTTACCTACCGGCAGGCCTTCGCCTTCTGCCCGTACAGTCCGGAGGCCGTTTTTCGCTACGTGAACCTGTTGCTGAGTATGAGTCGGATCGATGACGCGCTGGCAGTTGCCGAAACCTGCAAGAAACTCGACCCCTACAACGGCCAGGTGGATGGCTTGATCAAGCAACTCGGCGAAATGAAGAAGCGGCAGGCGCAACTGGTGCAGACTCAAACCAATTTGCAACAATTGGAAAAGGAGGTTCGCGACAATCCGACCAATTTCCAGGGAGTTTTCAATTTGGCTTCAGCCTATCTGGGCATGCAACAGACCAACCGCGCCATTCAACTACTGGACGGCGTATTGAACAATCCGCGTGCCGACGTCAACGCCATCCTCGCCGTGGCTCAGGCTTACGTGCACTTGAACAACTATCTCAAGCTCGAAGCCACGCTCGAAAAACTCGTGAAGGTGGCACCGGACAGCCCCGAAGCCTGGTACGACCTCGCGGCCATGAAAGCTTCACTCGGCAAACCACCTGAAGCCGTCACGAATCTTCGCCGGGCATTGGAACTGAGCACGCAGCGACTGACTCGCGATCCCAAACAGCGGGACCTGCGGGCTGAAGCGCTCAAGGACCCCCGCTTCAATCCCTTGCGCGCGATGCCTGAATTCCAGCAGCTCACCACGCACAAATAAATCCCTCGAGCCGTCCGTGGCGATCACGGGGCACAACCTTGTTGCCCCTTGCCCAACAATCGTATATTTTGTGCCGCATTGGATTTTGGAATGACACGGACCAACACGATGAACAAACCGCCACCTGATGCTGATCCACCGCCGGAAGAGGCGGCGACGTCTCCGACCGAGGCGCTAACACCGGTCGAGCCACCGACATTGACGCCGGAACAAGTTGAAGACTTGAAGACAAAGGCGGCCAAAGCCGATGAAAACTGGGACCGCCTTTTGAGGACAATGGCGGACTTCGAGAATTTCAAGAAACGCGCGGCGCGGGAACGTCAGGAAGCGATCAAGTTCGCCAACGAGTCGCTGCTGCGAAAATTCATCGCGGTGCTGGACAATTTCGACATGGCGGTGTCCGCCGCCAAGGACGTCGATTCCGTCGAATCCTTCAAGACAGGCGTCGGCCTGATCCATCAACAATTCAAGAACCTGCTGGCGGAGGCTGGCGTGGAGGAAATTGACGCCACCGGCAAGCCGTTTGATCCGAACTGGCATGAAGCGGTCGCCCAGCAAGAGACCAGCGAATTGCCCGAAGGACAAGTGCTCCGGCAGCATCGCGCCGGCTACAAACTGCGCGACCGCCTGATTCGCCCGGCCAGCGTGGTGGTCGCCAAGAAACCAGCCAACTAGAACCATGGCCAAACGCGATTATTACGAGGTCCTCGGCGTGGATCGCAATGCCGACGACGAAGAAATAAAAAAAGCCTATCGCAAACTGGCGATCAAATTTCACCCCGACAAGAACCCGGGCGACAAAACGTGTGAAGAGAAATTTAAGGAACTCGGCGAGGCGTACGAGGCCCTGAGCGACCCTCAAAAGCGCGCGGCCTACGATCAGTATGGCCACGCGGCGTTTGATTCGCGTTCGCGCTGGCCCGGCGGCGGACGCGGCTTCCACGATCCAGTGGATATTTTCCGCGAGGTTTTCGGCGGTGGCGCGGGCAGCATTTTCGAAGACTTGTTTGGCGGCGGCCGCTCCGACCCCACGCAAGCGCAGCGAGGCGCTGACCTCCGCTACGATTTGGAAATCAGTTTGGAGGACGCGGCTCAAGGGTGCGAAAAGGAGATTTCCTTTTCCAAACAGGAACGCTGCGATGTCTGCCAAGGCGCCGGAGCGGAAGCCGGGTCCAAAGTCAAAATCTGCCCCGCCTGCGGCGGACGGGGACAGGTGCTAAGTTCCCGTGGCATCTTCAGCATCGCGCAGACCTGCTCCCGGTGCGAGGGCGCCGGGCGCGTCATTGAGAAGCCGTGCCGAACCTGCCACGGCTCCGGCCGGCGGGAACGCGCCACCAAGATCAAACTTAAAATCCCGCCCGGCGTGGACACCGGCGCGCGTTTGCGTTCATCTGGCAATGGAGAAGCCGGATTGCGCGGCGGGCCGTCGGGAGATTTGTACGTCGTGCTGCATGTCAAGACGCATGCCCTGTTCCAGCGTGATGGGGATGATTTGCTTTGCGATGTGCCCGTCAACTTTGTGCAGGCGGCGATGGGTGCAGAAATTGAAGTGCCGACCCTGAATGGCAAGGCCAGCATCAAGATTCCGGCCGGCACCCAGCCCGGCACCACCTTTCGACTCAAAGGCAGAGGCGTAAAGAACATTCAGGGCTATGGCCATGGTGATTTGCATATCCGCATCTCCGTGGAAGTGCCCCGGCATCTGAACGCCGCGCAACGGGCCAAGCTGCAGGAATTCGCCGACCTGTGCGACGAATCCGTGAATCCGTTGAGCCAGGGCTTCTTCGACAAAGCGAAGAATTTCTTCAGTTGAAGACCGGGCGAGAACCAAAGGCCAAAGGCTCAAGGCAAACGGCTAGAGTCGTTCTTAGCATTCAGCATTTAGCTTTCAGCCTTTCCTAGAACGCGCCGATGCACCGTTTCTATTTGCCGCCGACAGAATGTGAAAGCCCGCCACTGTGGCTGACGGGTCGTGAAGCTCACCATGCGCTCCATGTCCTGCGACTGCGCCCCAAGGAAAAGGTGATTGTCCTCGACGGCGTGGGCAATGAATACCTCTGCGAAGCCGGAGAGCCGGAGCGTGAAGAAGTTAAACTTTCCGTCGTGCAAAAGAACTTCTTTCCCCTGCCGACCTCTCAAATCACACTGCTCCAAGCGATACCCAAGGGGAAAATCATCGAATCCATCATCCAAAAGGGCACGGAGTTGGGGACAACGCGGATCGTGCCCTTACTCTCCGAGCGCGTAGCAACTCAACTGGACGACGAAAGTGCGGTCGCCAAAGTTGAAAAATGGCGGCTCACGGCGATTGAAGCCATCAAACAATGCGGTGCGGTCTGGTTGCCAACCGTGGAAGCTCCGATGACGCCGAAAGAATTCCTGGCCCGCGCAGAAAAATTTGAATTGCCGTTGATCGCGTCATTGCAAAGCGACCGCCGGCATCCGCGGGAATATTTCCAGGCATTTTACGCGGAGCATCAACGGCTGCCCCGATCCGTTTGCGTCTGGGTCGGACCGGAGGGCGATTTCACGCCGGCGGAGCTTGGTGCCATTAAATCGGCCGGCGCGCTTCCCATCACTCTTGGGCGGCTTGTTTTGCGCAGTGAAACTGCGGCCATTTACTGCCTCTCCGTGCTCAATTACGAACTCCAATGTCAAAAGGGTTAGAGCTGTTGCCAGAATACATTTCCCAACCGAAATACGCAAACCCCTCACCCGGCCTTCAGCCACCCTATCCATGAACCTCGTAGCAGCGGACGTGAGTCCGTTCCATCTGAATTCGATGAAAGTCAGAGCCGACTGACGTCGGCTGCTACAGCCAGCCCCGATTCGGAGGCGGGGTTCGGGTTCAAAGCGCGAAAATCTTTTTCGGTGAATTCTCTTCCCATCGGATGAAGAGAGAGAAGGGTTGAGGGAAAATCCGGAAATTAAGAGGGGCGGTTCCCCGGCTCGGAAGGGTTGGAGTTGGTTTCATTTCCTGTAAAACTTCCTTTCCCATTGCTTCTGTTTGGCGCCTGCTTCGCGGAGGAAAGGCGCCAAAGCGCCGATGCCCAGAAACGCTTCATTCATCCGATGGAACGGCGGCTTCAGCGGTCGCGCGAAATCTACAAAGAGCACGACGCGATAGCCGTCCGTGTCGTTCCAAACTTCGTGATTGAAGGTGTCGTCGAAGATCAGGCTTTTCCCTTCGGTCCAATGACGGATTTCGTTGCCGATGCGAATACGGCATCTTTCCCGCGGTTCCGGCACCATCAGACCAAGGTGAAAACGCAGGATGCCGTTGTAGGCGCCACGATGGGCGGGAATGTGTTTGTGAGGTGAGAGAATGGAGAAGAACGCCGTCTTCATTCCCGGGATTTTTTTCAGCAGCCGCATGGTTTCCGGGCAACGCCGCGCGTTTTCCTCGCAGTCCATGCCAATGCCGGCCAGGAAAAAGGTTTTCCAATTTTGATCAGTCGTGATGGTGGAGACTTCCTTCAGGATTTCGTGGAAGCTGGGGATCTGGTCGCGATACTGCATCACGGCGTCGAGCTCGGCGCGGATCTTTCGCCACTCCGCCTCGATTTGTGCGGCCCACGGGAACAGCGCATTCGGATAGATCGGCGGGTCGCCGTGCAGCGAAAGCCTGGCGACCCGCGTTTCCAACCAATCCTGAAAGACCAGCAAACTTCGACCACCAAGACCAGTCGGCGGGTTGAGGCGGTGTTTACGGTCACAGAAATCCAATTCCGGCTTCGCTTGTATTGCTGTCATTGAATCCAGCGTTGGTTCCCCGCTTTCCGTTTTCATATCCCTGCGAAATCGCGATTGATTTTCGTTTAATCAGAATTAACTCCAGGCGCAAACAAAAAATCAATTGGATAGGCTGGGTAGATCGCGACCCCCTGTGGTGAAGATCAAAGTCTTGAGCAAGCGACGAAAGTGGATTGGCCGTGTTGGCGCGCATTACAGAAGGTTGCCAGAGAAATCTTGAATGAGACCGAATCGCCGACACCGACTGATCTGCCGCCCGCGGATTATCATCAGACAAAACGCATTGAGCATCGGTTGATTTTACCGGGCCATTAATCTGGTGCCACGCAATCGTCCCTTGAAATCGAAGGAGTTTCAAGCGGCAGGGCATTGCTGACCCGCTCGCCGCGTTTCGGACTGCCTGCACTGCGCAACGCGCCGAAATCGCGTAGGCAAACGCAGTTCTCCTCGCATCGCCTAAAATGTTCCTCAAGTGATCAAGCGCTTCAATGTGAGATGCGAGGTCGGGCAGGATCGGGTAATTGCCGGGGTGAGGTTGCCAACCGCGTTGTCGCTCCAGAACAAATGCGGGCGCGCTTCAACGCGATTGGATCAATACCCGAAACGGCCGGCCTAAATGTTCCGGATGGGTGAGCGTTCGGAACTGGCGTAACTGGGCCGGGGTCCAACTGTTCCGCGCGCCATTCGCGCGCCAGATCTGTTCCGCAATCCGGGTCAAGAATTGCGCCTGCGAGCAAAATGAATCCGTCATCAGGCCGGCGGCTTCACCTGCGCATTGCAGCGGGGTAAAATTGACGTGCGCAGTAAGGTCCTGTTCGCCCACCTTCGCCAGCACATCGCCGCTCACGCGGTGGCGATGATACGCGCGCAGCGTTCCTTGCATTCGTGCCGGTTGGAAGAATTGTTCGGTCGTCAAACCGTAATCAATGGTCAGCAGTTTCCCGCTTCGCAATAGGTTGGAGGCTTGGCGCCACCAGTTCTCGGCGAGCACGCAAACCTCCGTCATGAAACCGTCCGGCAGGACGGCGAGCAATTCGGCCGATAAATCGGGCCAGGCCGTTGGAAGTTTTCCATTCCCCGGTTGAAATGCTTTTCCCGGCATGCTGGTCCAGACAAATGCGTCGTCCTTGAGCGTGACGCCCCATTCCATCCAACTCCGACTGTTCGCCTCCCACGCGAAACGATGCGTCGGCAGGGCATCCAGAAATTCGTTGGAAAAAATAATTCCACAGACGCCGCTTTGTGGGAGCGCTTCCAACGAATCAAACCACACAACTTTTTCCGCGAAAGCGCGCAAGTTTCCCATCTGCCAGTTCCGCCGTCTGGGGGAAGGCTCGATGATCCAGTACTCCACGTTCCCGAAACCTTCAGGCTGATGCTTTTGCAGCCAGGTCAGGATATCCGCGGCCAGTTGGCCATCGTGCGCTCCGGCCTCCACCAGTTGTACTGGTCTCGATTTTGCTGATTGCCTGTTCTCATGTGCTGTTTCAGACAACCAGCGCGCGAATTGGAAGGCCAGAAGTTCACCGTAGAGGCTGCCGACACTGACATTGGTGTAAAAATCGCCGGCCCGTCCGATGGTGTCTTCTTCCCGTTCATAGTAACCATAAACAGGACAATAGAGCGCCAGCTCCATGAATCGAGCGAAGGAAATGGCCCCTTCTGAAACAATCGCTTGACGGATGGTTTCGTTCAGTGAGTTCATTGCTTGCAGACAAACGGGAATGTGGTTAATAATCGCAGCAGTTTCTATTGAGGATCATATATGGCTAAGATCGACGCTTTCTTCAATTTAATGTTCGAGCAAAAAGCTTCGGACCTCCATCTGTCCACGGGCAACCCGCCCATGCTGCGCGTCAACGGCGAATTGCAGCGGGTCGATTTTCCGCCGCTCGAAAATGACAGCCTCAAGACGATGATTTACGAAATCACGCCCGAATACAAAATCAAAGTCTTTGAAGAAACCGGCGACGTGGATTTTGGCTACGAGATTCCCAACGTCTCTCGCTTCCGGGCCAACTTTTTCAACCAGAAAAACGGCGTCGCCGCCGTGTTCCGTCAGATTCCGACAAAAGTCCTTTCCTTTGAAGATTTCGAAAAATTTGACGCGCCCCTGCCCGCGGTGCTGAAAAAGTTTTCCATGTTGCACAAGGGATTGATCGTCGTCACCGGTCCGACCGGCTCGGGCAAATCCACCACGCTGGCCGCCATGGTGGATTATTCGAACAAGAATCGCAAAGACCACATCATCACCGTCGAAGACCCGATCGAATTCGTCCACGAAAGCAAGAACTGCCTGGTCAACCATCGCGAAGTCGGCGTCCACACCCAATCCTTTGCCTCGGCGCTGCGCGGCGCGTTGCGCGAAGACCCCGACATCATTCTCATCGGCGAGTTGCGCGATTTGGAAACCATTGAACTGGCCATCACCGCCGCCAACACCGGCCACCTGGTGTTCGGCACCCTGCACACCCAGAGCGCCGCCAAAACCGTGGACCGCATCATCGACGTTTTCCCCGCCGACCAGCAGAATAAAATCCGCGCCACCTTGTCGGAATCCCTCAAAGGCGTCGTCGCCCAAGGCCTGTTCAAACGCACGGACAAAAAAGGCCGTGTGGCCGCCATGGAAATTCTCGCCGTGACCACCGCCGTGGCCAACCTGATTCGCGAAGGCAAGACCCACCAGATCCCGGGCATGATTCAGGTCGGCAAGAAACTAGGCAACCAGCCCCTCGATGATTCCATCATGGAGCACATCCGCATGAAACGCATCTCCCCCGAAGAAGCCTATGACAAATGCCTCGACAAGAAGAAATTTCGCGGCTTTCTTCCCCACCCACCCGATGAAGATGAAATCTGACGAACCAGTTGGGAATGGCTGGCTGAGAGCTGAGAGCCAAAAAACTTTGGCCTTCAGCCTGCAGCTTTCAGCCTTTTGAATATGCGCCGCCACGAGCTTGATTACATCCTATCGACGATGTTGGACTCCCAAGATGAGGTGTCCGACTTGCTCTTCACCGTGGGCAAATCCCTCCAAGTCGAATCCAACGGGGAACTCCTCACCGTGGCCTGTGATCCCCCACTGGATACCTTGACTCCCTTCCAGACCGAAACCATCGCCTTGAACCTCATTGGGGAAAACCCCTGGCTCATCGAAGACTTGTTGCGCATGGGGTCGTGCGACTCCGCGTACACCGTCGCCGACAAGGCCCGCTTCCGCATCAACATTTTTTCCCAGCGCGGCAATTATTCCATCGTCCTGCGCAAACTCAACACCACCATCCCCACCCTTGATGACCTGAAATTTCCCGACGTCATCAAGCAAGTGCCCAAGGAAAAAACCGGCCTCGTCCTGGTCACCGGCGCCACTGGCTCGGGCAAATCCACCACGCTGGCTGCCGTCCTCAACGAAATCAACGAATCCAAGGCCATCCACATCATCACCCTGGAAGACCCCGTTGAATTCGTCCATTCCCACAAGAAAGCCACCTTCAACCAGCGCGAGCTGGGTCTGGACTTCAACAGCTTCGCCAACGGTCTGCGCGCCGCCCTGCGCCAGGCTCCGAAAGTCATCCTCGTCGGCGAAATGCGCGATCGCGACACCGTTCAGATCGCCCTCAGCGCCGCCGAAACTGGTCACCTCGTCCTCAGCACCCTCCACACCGTCGATGCCGGTCAGACCATCAACCGCATCCTGGGCATGTTTGAACTGGAAGAACAAGAGCAAGTCCGCATCCGCCTGGCCGACACCCTCCGCTGGGTCATCAGTCAACGCCTCGCCCCCAAGGTCGGCGGCGGCCGTTACGCCCTGCTCGAAATCATGGGCTCAAACCTCCGCATCCGCGAAACCATTGCCCAAGGGGAGAGCGAAGGCAAAAGCTTTTATGAAATCATTGAAGCCAGCCAACCCTTCGGCTGGCGCACCTTCGACGCGGCGGCGTTGGAAGCCTATGAGCAAGGAGTCATCACCGAGGAAACGGCCCTGCTTTACTGCACCAAACGCGGCCCCGTCACCCGCGGCATTGACAACATCAAGAAATCCCGGGGCGAATCCACCACCAGCGTCGGCAACTTGCGGATGAAACAAGGACAGGAGGTCGGCAAATCCGGCGGCCCACCCATCCCCAAAACCCTCAAATTGAAATGAATCATGGCGGACGAATTTGACTTCATCGGCGCGTCGGACAAACCGGCCCTGCTCGCCATCTCCACACCCGACTGGATGGAAGCCTCCAAGACCGCCCTCAACGAACTGGGTTACAAGGTCCACACCGCCGCCACCCACAGCGACTTCCTCACACGCTTCGGCCAGATTCAGTACGAAGTCGTCGTCGTTCAGGAACTGTTTGCAGCGAACACCCTCGAGGAAAACTCCACCTTGAAGTCACTGCAGACCATGTCGATGGGTCAGCGGCGTCATGCCACGGTGATTCTGCTGGCAGACTCCTTTCAAACCTTCAACACCCTGCAAGCCTTTCAACAAAGCGTCCACGCCATCATCAACAGTTCCGAACTGCTGCTGCTCGGCCAGCTCATTGAAAAAGCTGTGGCGGACAACACCCGCTTTCTCCACGGCTACCGCGAAACCCAGGCGCGCGTCCTGCGAGGGAAGTCAGAAGGCTAAAGTTTTCCCTCCGGGCCGTAGGCCGATCCAGGCCGGAGGCAGCCTTCGGCCTTTAGTCTTGTTTCATGAACCGACTTGATCAGGCGCTGGTCGAACGCGGCCTTTGTGAAAGCCGTGAAAGAGCCAGGCGCGCCATCATGGCCGGTCAGGTTCAAATCAATCAGCAGCCCGCCCAAAAACCAGGTCAAACCGTCAAGCCGGGTGATCAACTCATTTTGCTGACGCCAGCAAAATACGTCAGCCGGGGCGGCACCAAACTCGAGCACGCCCTGATGCACTTTCAACTCCAAGTCGCGGGTCTGAGGGTCCTGGACCTAGGCGCGTCCACCGGCGGATTCACGGACTGCCTGCTGCAACACGGCGCCGACAAGGTGTACGCCGTCGATGTCGGGCAAGGGCAACTGGCCTGGAAACTGCGCCAGGACCCGCGCGTGGTCGTCATGGAAAAAACCAATGCCCGCGAATTGACCGCGACGGGATTCCCAACGCCTTTTTCACCCGTTGATCTGGTGGTTATTGACTGTTCCTTCATTTCGCTGCGCAAGATTCTTCCTCCCGCCGTTGCATTGCTGCGCCGTTCAGGTAACATCGTGGCGCTGATCAAGCCGCAGTTCGAGGCTGGCAAGGCCGAGGCGGACCGGGGCAAAGGCGTCATCTCGGACCCGGCCATTCATGCCCGCGTGATCGGTGAGTTGGAACAGTTCGTCAGCCAACAGCCGCAGTTGACGTGGCGCGGGTTGACTGAGTCCCCGCTGCGCGGGCCGGCAGGCAACAAGGAATTCTTTGTTTGGATTGAAAAAACTGGCTGACAAAATCAAGCGGGTCGGACTCATCGGCAATTCCGAAAAGCCCTTGTGCAGTGGCGTGGTCCGAGCCGCCGCCCGCCTAATCGCCCGCAGCGGACGCGTTGCGTTCAGCGATGCGGCCACCGCCCGATTGGCCGGTCTGAGAGCAACCGTGTGTCGCGACGCCGCCGCCCTGACCGAGGCCGTGGACTTGCTTCTGGTTTTCGGCGGGGACGGAACGATGCTGCGCGTGGCGCGGGAAGTGGCCGGCTCGCGAACGCCGATTCTGGGCATCAACCTTGGCGGACTCGGCTTCCTCACCGCGGTGTCGTCCCCGGAACTGGCGCGCGCGCTGAAGCAGGTTTGGAACAACGATTTCACGCTCGAATCCCGCGCCTTGATCGAAGCCAGCGGCCAATGTAACGGTCGCCCGATCCGGCAATGCGCGTTGAACGATATCGTGATCAGCCGTGGCGTCGTCGCCCGCCTGATCGAACTGGAAGTCGGCGTCGATGGGCAACTGCTGACACGCTATCGCTGCGATGGCTTGATTGTGAGTTCGCCAACCGGCTCAACGGCCTATGCCTTGGCAGCCGGCGGCGCCATCGTTTCCCCCACCGCCGACGTGTTCAGTATCACGCCGATCTGCCCTCATACGCTTTCGAACCGTTCGGTCATCGTCAGCCTTGCTTCCAGGATCCAGGTCAAATTAATCAGCTTGAAACCGGAAACCATTTTGAGCGCGGACGGACAGGGCGTGAGCGAATTGGCCGCTGGTGATGTCGTTACCGTCCGGCGCAGCCGGCATACGGTCCGCTTGCTGCACCTTGCGGGCAGTTCCTTTTTCCAGACCTTGCGGCACAAACTCAATTGGAGCGGGACGAACGTTTAATCAAAGAAAGACGCCAATCTTGCCATGGTTCGTTTGAAAGACATTGCCGAACGCGCCGGGGTCTCTGTCATGACCGTTTCCAAAGTCTTGCGCGACGCGAAGGATGTTTCCGCCGCCACAAAAACCCGCGTCAAGCTGCTCGCGCAGCAGATGGGTTACGTTCCCAACTCCATGGCGCAGAGTTTGCGCAGCCGCACCACCAAACTGTTTGGGCTGGTCCTATCAAGCCCGACGGATCCCATCTTCTCTCGGGTCCTGCTGGCGCTTGAAGAGCGGGCGCATGAATTGGGCTGCGAAATCATATTGACCCACACCCTCAACATCCCCGAACGCGAGGACGCCTGCATTCGCCGATTGCTGTCCCGTCGGGTGGATGGACTTTTCATATCGCCGGTTTATCGGATGTCGCCGGAAGCGCCGATTTATCGCGAGCTGGGGCACCGCAAAGTCCCGACGGTCATTCTCGGACATTGCGCGGCGTTTTGCAGTCAGTTTGTAAACGTGGAAACTGATGATTTGATTGCCAGCTACCGGGCCACCCAACATTTGCTCCAGCTTGGGCATAAACGAATCGCTTTCTTTGCCGGACCGCTGGCCAATCCTTCGGGTCAAGAACGCTTTGAGGGTTATCGTCGTGCGCTGCGCGAAGCCTCGTTGGAGGTTGACGACCGGCTGGTTTTTCAAGCCGGCAACACGATTGAAGACGGCGCCAAAGCGGCGTTGCAGATGATGAACGAGGATGTGAAAGCCACGGCGGTTCAAGCCGTCAACGACCTGGTGGCCATCGGTGCCGCGAACACGTTTTTGAATCAGGGCATTAAAATCCCGCAGGACCTTTCCGTGGTCGGCTTCGGCAACATTCTGACAAGTGAATACTTTCGGGTGCCCTTGACCACGGTCCGTCAACCCAAGTTTCGCCTCGGCTCCGCCGCCATGGATTCCATGCTGAAACTATTGCGCGGCGAACGCCCGGAACCGAAACGGTTGCCTGCTGACTTGATTATTCGGGAGAGCACCGCGCCGCCACTCAGCGCGCATCCAAAGTCTTGATCCGCACCTCGGCCGCGAGTGTCTTGGCATCCGGTCTGCTAAAACCTCCTCGTATGAAAAGAATACTTTTATTGATCGGTTTGGTGGCCTGTTTGGCCGGTGTGGCTTGGACAGTTCAAGCCTGGACAAAGTGGCAGACCAATTTGAAAACCGCCAAATTCAACGAGGATGTCGAGAATCTCTTCGTCGGCCTGCAACAATACAAGGAGCATGTGGGCACTTACCCCAGTGGCAGTAACTCCGAAATTGCCAAGGCGCTGCTGGGTCATAACCCAAAGAATGTCATTATTCTTGTGGGGCGTAAAAATGAGCTGAACGAAAAGGGTGAATTCGTCGATCCGTGGGGAACCCCGCTGCGGATTTATTTTTCCGACCTCGGCGTCCTGATCCGCTCGGCGGGACCCAACAAACGATTTGATGACACCACTGTCCTGAATGCGGACGACTATATTCGTTCGAACTGAGCCCGTGAACTCATCCTCTCCTCTGCCAGGCGGCCAGGAACATTCCGTTGCCGCGGGTTTCCTGAGGCCAAAACCAAAGCCGGGGCGCGGACTCCTTCGCACGAAAGGGATTCGCCAGAGTCAAAGATTTGAATTGCGGAAATTGTTCTCCAAACACCTCAGCCACTTCGTCAGTCTCGGCGCGAGTCATCGTGCAGACTGAGTAGATCAGTTTCCCGCCGGGCTTTACCGCCGCCGCCGCATTTGCCAGCATCTGCTTTTGCACTTCGCTGAGCTCCCTCACATCGTCCGGCGTGACCGTCCAACGCGCGTGTGGATTGCGTTGCCAGGTGCCAACGCCCGTGCAAGGCGCGTCCACCAGCACCCCATCAAATTTTGTTTTGGTCGGCAGCCGTTCGCCGCCATTCCATATCGCGACCCGATAATTGAAAGCTTTGGCGCGAGCCGCACGTTGTTTGAGCTTCTTCAGTCGCCACTCGACGCGGTCGCTCGCCAAGATCAATCCTCGATTCTCCATCAGGTCTGAAAGGTGAAGCAGTTTTCCGCCTTCGCCGGCACAGGCATCCCACCACGTTTCTCCCGGCTGCGGATCACATAGCAGTCCGACGGCTTGCGAGTTGATGTCCTGCAACTCAAACTCGCCATTGTGGAATTCCGGCGTGCGAAACAAATCCTCCGAGCCTTCATAACGAATTGCGTCGTTTAACACCCCGTCGCCCACCCAACACTCTCCCAATCGTTCCGCCAGCATTCTCGCCTGACCGCGTCGGGCGCGCAACCAAAGCGGCGGTTCCGTCTGCAAACTCTTGGCCCAGGCGGGTGAAACTTCCATTTCATCGGCGACCCAGACCGGCACCGCCTTGGCCGCCAACTCTTGGTCCGTGAAAATATTCGGCTGCGCGCTGAACCGCTCCCGAAGCTCAACTGCCTTTTCGATCCGATCGACCACAGACTCCTGTTGATCCAACCAACCCAACCAACGGTAATAAGCGAACACCGCCCGGCTGATCTCCCGGCTGTCAGCGCGCGAAAGACCACCCGCTCGCCTCAACTCCTCCCGCAGCACGACATCCGCCGGATGCGCGCGGTCGCTCCGCCCAACCACGCTTTCAGCAATTCGCAGAAGGCGCGTCTGCCGGCTGAAGGCTGAAGGCTGAGGGCTCAAGGCTAACCCCGGCTCGGAGTCGGCGTCGCCACCAATTGCCTCAGCACATAAGGCAGGATGCCCCCGTGCTGGTAGTAGTCGATCTCAATCGGCGTATCGATCCGGCAACGCACGGAAACTTCTTCCGCTTTTCCGCTGGCGCGGGTGATCCGAACGGTGAGGTCTTGTTGCGGTTTGAGGTTCTGGCTCAGTCCCAGCACATCGAAAAATTCCGTCCCGTCGAGTTTCAGCGTTTGCGCCGTCACGCCATCCTTGAATTGCAGCGGCAGCACTCCCATGCCGACCAGGTTCGAGCGATGAATGCGTTCGTAACTCTGCGCAATCACCGCCCGCACACCAAGCAACGCCGTCCCCTTCGCTGCCCAGTCGCGCGAACTGCCCGTGCCATATTCCTGCCCGGCCACCACCACCAGCGGCGTCCTGGTCTTCGCGTATTCGGTGGCTGCGTGATAGATGCTCATTTGTTCGCCAGCGGGTTGAAACCGGGTCACGCCGCCTTCAACACCATGCACCATGAGATTCTTGATGCGCACATTGGCAAACGTGCCGCGTGTCATCACCCGGTCGTTGCCCCGGCGCGAGCCGTAGCTGTTGAAGTCCGCCGGCTGCACGCCGTGCTTGATCAGGTAATCACCCGCCGGCGAAGTCTTCTTGATCGAACCCGCGGGTGAAATGTGGTCAGTCGTGACACTGTCGCCAAAAATTGCCAGCGCGCGCGCACCTTTGATCTCGCGGATTTCGCCCGTCTGCATCGAGAAGTTCTCGAAGAACGGCGGCTCTTGAATGTAAGTGCTCTGGCTGTCCCACTCATAAACATTACCCACCGAAGAAGGGATTTCGTTCCACTTCGGGTTCTGCGCGGCGAAATCCTGGTAGAGCTTGCGGAAAACTTCCGGTTGCAACGCGGTCTGCATGAGGTCGCGAATTTCGCGCAGGCTGGGCCAGAGGTCGCGCAGGTAAACAGGTTTGCCATCCTTGCCGTTGCCGAGTGGTTCGGTGTTCAGGTCGAGGTCCACGCGACCCGCCAGCGCGAACGCCACCACCAGCGGCGGCGACATGAGAAAATTCGCCTTGATGCTTTGATGCACGCGGGCTTCGAAATTGCGGTTGCCCGACAGCACCGAGGCGGCGACGAGATCATATTTGTTGATGGCGTCCTCGATGTGCGCGGCGAGCGGGCCGGAGTTGCCAATGCAGGTGGTGCAACCGTAGCCGACGAGGTTGAACCCAAGCCGGTCGAGAAACGGCTGCAAGCCGGTGCGGTTCAGGTAATCGGTGACGACGCGTGAGCCGGGCGCCAGCGAGGCTTTCACCACCGGGTTTACGGTCAGCCCGCGTTCGACGGCTTTCTTGGCGAGCAGTCCGGCGGCGAGCATCACGCTGGGATTGGAGGTGTTGGTGCAACTGGTGATCGCGGCGATGAGGACGCTGCCGTGGTGAATCTCGCTCTCGGCTTTTGGAAACGCGCTGGCCGGCACTTGCTCCGGCGTGTCCGGCACGGGATGTTGGTCGCGCATCTCGGATTCGCTCGCGTCGATGCCCAGCTTGCGATGGCCGTAGCTGTGGTCAATGAACGGATGCACTTCGCGGGCGGTGTTGACCCGCGCCATGACGTGCAATTCCTCCGCCCGTTTGCCAAAGCCGCTTTCGGTCACCGGTCTGGTCAGCGAACTGAGAAACGCTTCTTTCAACTTCGGCAACTCGATGCGATCTTGCGGGCGCTTTGGACCGGCCACGCTGGGAACGACGCCACCCAGGTCCAACTCCAATTCGGTCGAGTAGTCGATCTGTCCCTTTTGCGGAATGCCAAAGAGACCTTGGGCGCGATAGTAATTCTCGTAGAGCTTGCAATGTTCCTCGCTGCGACCGGTGGCGCGCAGATAATTCACGCACTCGCCGTCAATCGGGAAAAATCCCATCGTCGCGCCGTATTCCGGGGCCATGTTCGCAATCGTCGCGCGATCCACCACCGGCAAAGCCGCGGCGCCGGGGCCGTAAAACTCGACAAACTTCCCAACCACCTTCGCCTTGCGCAGCATTTCAGTGACGGTCAGCGCCAGGTCAGTTGCCGTCACACCTTCACGTAACGCCCCGGTCAGATGAACACCGACGACATCCGGCGTCAGGAAATAAACCGGCTGGCCGAGCATCCCTGCTTCCGCCTCGATTCCACCCACACCCCAGCCGACAATTCCAAGTCCGTTGATCATCGTCGTGTGCGAATCCGTGCCGACGAGGGTGTCGGGGAAGAAGATTTCGGATTTCGGATTTCGGATTTCGGATTTTGCTGAGAGCACGCCCTTGGCGAGGTATTCCAGATTGACCTGATGCACAATGCCGATTCCCGGCGGCACGACTTTGAACGTGTCGAATGCCTGCATGCCCCATTTCAGAAACTGGTATCGCTCGCGGTTGCGTTGGAATTCCATCTCCAGATTTTTTCGCAGGGCATCGGCGTTGCCCGCAAAATCGACCTGCACGGAATGGTCCACCACCAAATCCACTGGCACTAGCGGCTCAATTATTTTGGGGTCCTTGCCCATCCGCGCCACAGCGGAACGCATCGCCGCCAGGTCCACCAGCAACGGTACGCCGGTGAAGTCTTGCAGCACAACGCGCGCGACAATGAACGGAATTTCCTCGGTGCGCGCGCCCTTGGGTTTCCATTGCGCAAGTTCCTTGACGTTTTTCTCCGTCACTTTTTTACCGTCGCAATTCCGCAGCACCGCTTCGAGCACCAGCCGGATGGACACCGGCAATCGCGAAATCCGGCCAACACCAGCCTTTTCCAAAGCTGGCAGCGAATAGAAGTTTCCCTGGCGGCCGTTGCCGGGATCAAAACTCTGAAGTGAATTAAACAGGTTGTGCGGTTCGTTCATAAAATCGTTGGGCTTGCCTTGCCCTTTCGGGACGGCGAAAGCAAAAAAATGCGGCTTGAAGGAAGCTGTGTCAAGGTGCTTGCGCCGTGGATAGCGACCAGGGATTGCACGGAATCGCGCTTTTCCTTCCGCGAAGAACGTGATAGGGTCGCGCCGTCGCATGAATGTCGCGCGCTCAGAAGCGGAATCAGCCTTGCCGGGCCAGGGCACGCACGCGGAATTTCCACCCACCCACTGGTCCAGAATCTTGAGCGCGGGCGCATGCGCGTCGCAGGGCGATTCGCCGGAACTGGAGGAACTTTGCCGCGCCTATTGGCCGCCGCTGTATGCGTTCCTCCTGCGGCAAGGCCGTTCGCCGCACGACGCCTAAGACTTGGTGCAAGGCTTTCTGGCCCGTTTACTGGCGCGTGAGGACCTGGCGGGCGTGGGGCCGGAGAAGGGACGCTTCCGCACGTTTCTGCTCACCTCGCTGCGAAATTTCGTGATCAAGCAAGCCTTGCGCGAGAAGGCGCTCAAACGCGGCGCCGGGCAGATTCCCATTTCGATCAACGCCGAGGAGGCGGAGCGGCTTTGCGGGCCGGACCTGACGGCCACCTCGCCCGAAGCCGCCTTTGATCGGCGCTTCGCCCAAGCCGTGGTCACGCGCGCCTTCGCCACACTGCGCGAGGAACATCGCGCCCGCGACAAGGAGAAAATGTTTGCCGCGCTTGCGCCGCACCTCGACGGCACCGAATCGGAGGGATACGAGCGCACCGCCACGCAACTGGGCATGACGCCGGGCGCCGTGGCGGTGGCGGTTCACCGCCTCCGGGGACGGCTGCGCGAACTGTTGCGGGCCGAAGTCCGGCAGCTTTGCGCTTCCGCCGCCGAGGAAGAGCAGGAGTTGAAATACTTGCTGGAAGTCTGGTCGCGTTGAGCATGACGCGCGGCGTTCACGCCGCTTCAAGGTCCGACCGGGTTGGTGCGTGCGTCCGTCTTGAAATTGTCGCTCGTAGGCATTCGGATGCTGAAGCGGCGTGAACGCCGCGCGCCGGACGCAACTTGCCGCGTCTGTGCGTCCAGACTGGTTCGCGACGTAATCCCGCAGCCTCGCTGCGGCTTAATCAGATGGTGGCAGCCACCTCAGATTCAGGAACGAAAGTTTGTCGCCGCTGCGGTGAGCCGCTGGCGGGTGCGGAGCTTTCTGGCAATTGCCCGCGCTGTCTCACCGCGCTGCTTCTGTCACCCGACACACCCGAGCCGGGTGAAACGTCGCCGGCTCCAATTCTGCGGCGCTTGGGGGATTATGAACTGCTGGAAGAAGTCGCGCGGGGCGGCATGGGCGTCGTGTTCCGCGCGCGTCAATCCAGCCTCGGCCGCGAAGTAGCCGTCAAGGTTTTGCGGGACGCCTGGCTGGCCACGCCGATTCAAGTCAAACGCTTTCGCGCCGAGGCGGCCAATGCGGCGAAGTTGAAACATCCGAACATCGTGCCAGTGCATGAGGTGGGCGAACAAAGCGGCCAACATTACTTCGCGATGGATTTGATCAAGGGGACGAACCTCGCTGAGTTGACTCGAGATGGACCCTTGCCACCGCGCCGGGGCGCGGAGTTGGTCGAGAAAGTGGCGGAGGCGGTGCAGCACGCGCACCAGGAAGGCGTGCTCCATCGCGATCTCAAGCCCTCGAATGTGCTCCTCGATGCACAAGGCGAGCCGCAGGTGACGGACTTCGGCCTAGCCCGACCAATGGATGACGATAGTTCGCTGACACTCACGGGACAGGTGTTGGGGACTCCCGGTTACATCGCGCCGGAGCAGGCCAAAGGGGGCGGCACGGTGGGCCCGGCGGCGGATGTGTATGGATTGGGAGCCCTGCTTTTCCATCTGCTCACGGGTCGGGCGCCGTTTGTCGGAGCGAGCGCGGCGGAGACGCTGACGCAGGTGTTGCAGCAGGAGCCATTGTCGCCGCGGTTGCTGAATCCGGCCGTGCCGATGGATTTGGCGGCGGTGTGTGGGAAGTGTTTGGCGAAGTTGGCCGGCCAACGGTACGCGAGTGCCAGGGAGCTGGCCGAGGACCTGCGGCGGTTCCTCGATGGCCAAGCCACGCGGGCGCGGCCCGCAGGGGTGGTGGAGCGGGGGGTGCGGTGGTGCCGGCGTAAACCCGCGCTGGCCGGCACGCTCGCCAGTGCTTTGTTGCTGCTCATCGTGGTGGCGGTGGGCGCGCCGATCGCCGCCTACCGCATCAACCGTGAGCGGAGCACGGCGCGGCAGCTCTTATACGCGGCAGACATGCGGGTCGTGCAACAGGCGATTGAAGAAGGCGACCTTGGCCGCGCTCGCGAACTGCTCGCGTACCATGTCCCCACGGCGGCGGCAACCGACTTGCGCGGATTCGAATGGCGCTATTTCAGTCACCGTGCCCGCGGCGATCAACTGGCGACGATTGAATCTGATGTAAGGAACGTCCGCCATCTGGCGGTTTCGTCGGACGGCCACTTCGTCGCGGCGGGCCGGCGCGTGTGGAATGCGTCGTCGCAGAAACTGGTTTTGGACCAGAGCTTGGACGAAGGAGACAGAGCTTTGGCTTTTCTGCCGCACAGCTATGTTCTGCTCATCGCTGCCCGAGACGGTTTGAAGCGCCGGGACTTGCTGACGGGTGACGGAGGAATGCTTCTGCCCGGCGAAACGAATGTGTCGGCGTTTGCATTCTCAAAGTCCGGGCAATGGCTGGCCATTGGGAGCGACAGCGGTCCAACCCAGGGATTGAAAGTGTATGACGCTCGCGCATGGACCTTGACCGGCTGCAACACGAGCCTCTGGTTCGACCCTCTCTTTGGCGCGAAGGCGCTGGCCTTTTCGCCAGACGAGTCGGTGCTCGTGACCGCCGCCGGGGATGCCAGAACAGACGCGAGCGAACTGCAATGCTGGGAGGTGCCTTTGCTGAAAGCGCTGCCGTTCCCGACCAACACCGTGAAGAACGCCGCGTGCATCAGCTTCTCGCCGGATGGGGGCCAGTTGTTCACCGGCTCCTGGGATGGCGTTGTCCGCGTTTGGGATGCTAAGACCCGGACCGAATTGCCGAATCGCCGATCCGTCCAACATCATCGCAGTTGGATTGCGGACATGGCTTTTCTGCCCGGCAGCCACCAGCTCGTGACGGCTGGCTCGGACCGCTGCGTTCGCCTCTGGGGAACGGAGCTTGCGGAACGGCCGGTGACGTTGCGGGGACATACGGCTGAACTCCGGGCCATGGCGCTGACCACGAATGGCGAGATTTTCAGCGTCAGCGAGGATGGGACGATAAACGAGTGGTCCGCCCGTTCGGCGCACCAGGGCGAATGGCTTTCGCAAAAGGAACCGCGCCTCGTGCCCGTTGGTTTGTCTGCTGACGGTCAGGTGGCGGTGACGCTGGCAGAGGGTGCGCTCAAGTTTTGGGATGTGAGCCAGCGAGAGTTCAGCGAAATGATCCCTCGCCGCTGGGAAGCAAACCAATTCAAAGAACTGCAAGTTGATTCAGATCGCGCTGAGGAAACCCTCACCATCTCGCCCGATCTGAAGTGGCTTGTCGTCGTCCGTCTCGATCAACCGACGCAGCTCTGGAATGTAGGCGAACGCACACTGCGAGTACTCCCCAGCATTGGGGGGTGGCGCGTCTTCGCTGTTTTCTCGCCGGACAGCCAAATCCTGGCCGCGCCGATATCTGCGGATGCGGTAGCGCTATGGAACCCAACGACCGGGCGGCAGCTTGCTTCGATCCCGTGGCCGGTGCCTAGCGAAGCGACCGTGTCATTTGCCGCTGTCGCGCACATCCTGGCCCTCGGCGGACGAACCAATGTTTTGCTGTGGGACTTGCGGACGCAGCAACGCCTCAGCCAATTCGCCATTCAGGGTGATCGTTCGATTGCCCTTTCACCGGACGCGAAGTTGCTGGCGACCGGTAGCAGGGATCAGAAGGTTCGACTCTACGATTGCCAAACGGGACAGAAGTTTTCGGCCCCGCTGCTGGGCCACCTTTCCGGCGTCGAGCGCGTTTCCTTTGCACCGGATGGACGGACTCTCGTGAGCGCCAGCCGTCAATGGGTGAAATTATGGAATCTGGCCACCCGGCGGGAGGT
Organism: Verrucomicrobiota bacterium; assembly: GCA_016200005.1. Taxonomy (NCBI): domain Bacteria; kingdom Pseudomonadati; phylum Verrucomicrobiota; species Verrucomicrobiota bacterium. Next base: position 52,863 of record JACQFP010000087.1, read on the forward strand.
CGCTTCCTACCAGCAGCCGGCGCGGGTCCTTCTCACGACCTTCTCCACCGATGGCAGCACGCTGCTGACCTCTGACGGCGCGGGCCACTACATCCAAATCTGGCGCGCACCCGCACTCCCTGGGACTGAACATCTGAGCCACCCTTGAATGAAGCATGAGAAAGGCTGGAAATATGACAACTCGCCGCGGCATAGGAATTCCACAACGGCTTCCCATTTCAGCCGAGACAGCATGCACAAACTGTCCTGCACGGTCCGCCGCTCGGGGTGAACTCAGAGAAGCCGGCAATGTTTCACTCGGCTCCAGGATGCCGGGTAGATCATCCACCGGTGCTTTTACTCTCATCGAATTGCTGGTTGTCATCGCCATCATCGCGATCCTGGCGGCGATGCTGTTGCCTGCGTTGGTGAAGACGAAGCAGAAGGCCCAAGGCATCGCCTGCCTCAACAACCTCAACCAACTCCAACGCGCCTGGTTCATGTATGCGGGTGACCACAACGACAAGCTGGTGCCCAACCTCGGCCTGTTTTTCAAGGACCAGGGGGTCCTGACCACGGACAACACCTGGATGATGGGCGGGCTGACTTTGGACGGCGAACGGATCAATAACGCCGACAACACCAACACGTTTTACCTGAAACAGAGCCTGCTCTTCCCGTATTTTCGTTCGTTCGGCATCTTCAAATGTCCCGGCGACCGCAGCACCGCGACCCTCTGGGGCGTTCGTTACCCGCGAGTTCGCAGCCTCTCCATGAACATCTGGCTCGGTCGCTACCTGCCCGACGGCCGTCTGGGAGGCTTTCCGGAAGGCCCTCCCTTTTTCGGTGACGGCGCCTACCGCATCAACGTCAAGCTCAGTGATCTCACGGTTCCGCCACCCGTGCAGACGTTCGTGTTCATTGACGAGCGCGAGGACAGCATCGGCGACTGCGGGTTCTACGTCGGCATGGGGCAGCGCGGCAGCACTGCATACTGGGTTGATCTGCCGGCCGCCTACCATAACGGGTCCGCCGGGCTGTCGTTCGCCGACGGCCACGCCGAAACCAAACGCTGGCTGGACGCGCGCACGAGGCCGCCGCTGCGCCCGAACCAGCCCCTCGATCACCCCTTCTCCAGTCCAAACAACCCAGATGTAAAGTGGCTTCAAGACCGTGCGACCGGAAGGCAATAGAGCCAGCTTCATCCAATCTCCCAGCTTCTCGACTCATTCGACCTGCGTTTCACTGTGTTTCACGCATGGCATTTGGGGAGAATCCGTTGGTTTGCTCGCAGGGCTCCACCGCTCTGGGTGTAATGTCCGATGCTATTTGCGGCTTATTATGCTGAAGAACGAAGATGGAAGCGATGGCTTCCCGCACAAGTACGAACAACGCAGAACAGACTCGAACATGAAAACCAACAACAGTCTTTTAATGTCCGCCGCGCTCTTGGCCATGGCGATGAGCAGCTTTGGCCAACCAGACATCACCCAGCAACCGACAAATCAAATGCCCTATGTCGGCAGCACCGCGACCTTCAGCGTCGCGGCCAGTGGCTCGCCCACGCCGACGTACCAGTGGCGCTTCAACGGCACCGAGCTCCTCGACAAAACCAACACCAGCCTCAGCCTGGTCAACGTGCAATTCACCAACGCCGGCCCGTATTCGGTGGTGGTGAGCAACGATGGCGGCTCTTTCACCAGCCAGGTGGCCTGGCTCTCGGTGCTTCCCACGAACGTCGTGAATCTGGGTGATCTTGAACTGCGCTTTGGCGTGCCGACGAACCTGACATCGCTGAACTCCAGTTATTTGGAGGATGAGTCCAGCATCAGCACGGACGGGCTTACAATCTTTTTCGAGTCCGACAGACCTGGCGGTTCTGGATTGGTTGATATTTGGACGTCCACGCGGCCGACAGCAGCTTCGCCTTGGGGCGCGCCGGTTAACCTGGGTGCTCCCGTCAACAGCGCATCGGACGACGGCAGTCCCAGGATTTCGCCGGACGGATTGTCGCTCTACTTCGGGAGCTTCCGAGCCGGAGGCGCCGGGAGCGGCGACATTTGGGTCGCCACCCGGCCAACGCCCACCGATCCATTCGGTGCGCCGGTGAACCTTGGCCCGGAGGTCAACAGCGCTTCGGAGGAGTTTGGACCCTCGATTACGGCGGACGGTCTCACCTTGCTCTTCTCCGCCATAGACCGACCCGGCGGATTGGGTGGGGGCGACATCTGGATCAGCACGCGGACAAATTCCACGGCACCGTGGGAGCCTGCGCGCAACCTCGGAGCACCCGTGAATACATCGTACTATGATGTATTCCCGTGCCTCTCCACAGACGGCTTGTTGCTCTTCTTCATGTCCGATCGCGCGAACCCCGGGACCGGTAACGCCTGGGTTGCCAAACGCGCCACAACCGCGTCGCCGTTCGGCCCGCCCGTCCGGATTCGCGCCATCGCCGAACCTACTGTCCGCGCGCGACCGCACGCCATTTCCGCTGACGGAACCACACTCTACTTCGGTTCTGACCGCAGTGGTGGCCTGGGCAATTGGGACCTCTGGCAGATCAGCGTGACAAGGTTGCCCGCGTTGACCGCGCTGGGCGTGAGCGCGAATGGCGAATTTCAGTTCGAGTTGCTGGGCCGCGCAGGGGCGACCTACGACATTGAAGTCTCGCCGGACTTCAGCACATGGACGCCGTGGGTCAGGACCAACACCAGCGACCGCGTGGAGCTTTCCGACCCGGCTTCGGCTCCAGAAGGCCACCGTTTCTACCGCGCCTTGAGCCACTGAGGCGGCGCAGTGCATTTCCGCTCGCGTGAGCGGAGGGCGCGTCTTGGCAACACCGTGCGGGCGCCAAGGCCTGCCCGTTCTGGAGACTGAACACGAAAGGCTGAACGCCTATGAACATCACGATCAACCAGCCGATTCGTTTCGTGGCGAGGCAACTCCGTCTCGTTTCGTTACGGTGGAAACAGTGCGGCGCCAGGGCGATGAACGCTTTCTGGAGTTTCTGCACTTACACCAATTCCGCTCGCCCCTGCTTGGCGAAGGATTTCCAAATGCGATCCAAATATTTCACGAATGGCATTTGTGGAGAATCCGTTGAGGTGCTCTCCGGGCACCGCCGCTCCGGGTGTAATGTCCGAAGCCATTTCCGGCTTATTAAGGAGGCGGGTGCCGGAGTTCGTGCGGGCAAGGCGCTGTAGTCGGTGATTACGTGCAGCGAAACACCCTGCGACGGAATGGCGGCATGACGGAATTGGAATTCCGTCTTCAACCCAGCCTTCCGCAGTAGTCAAAAAGTTAAACAAAAACGAAAAGACAGAACCTATGAAGACAATCAAAAACCTCGCATTCGCGACCCTGGCGATTGCTCTGCTGTTCCAAACTTCGATCACGCGGGCCGACGATTCGACGCCGTTCAGCCGGATCTTCGTCTTTGGGGACAGCCTCTCGGATACCGGCAACCTTTTCCGACTCAGCGGCGGGTTTCCGCCTCCACCGTATTTCGAGGGCCGGGCCTCCAACGGCCGTCTCTGGGTGGAGCAGTTGGCCGATGCCCTCGGCATGAGCATCGCCCCCGGTGACAATTACGCGGTCTTCGGGGCCACGACGGGCGACTTCAACTTGAATGATGGTCTCAACGGACGGGTTTACCCAGGATTGCTTGATGAGATCGCCAGCTTCACAACCACGCGAAGCGCGGCGGAAGCTCAAGGCGCGTTGTTCGTGGTCTGGGCGGGAGCCAACGACTTTTTCCTGGCGCTCGCGACCGGTCAGGCCCCGGCAGTTCTAATCGGCAACGGTGTGGGCAACACGGTGCAAGCCATTCAACAACTCTGGCAAGCTGGTGCGCGCCACATCATGGTGGTCAATGTGCCCGACCTTGGTCTCACGCCTTTCGCGCTCGGCCTGGGCATTGGAAGCCCCCTAACCCAACTCAGTGCGGCCTATAACCAGGTGCTGAACTCGGCTTTGGACAGCTTCGCCTCCGCGGGCATCCCAACCATTCGAGTGGATGCCTTTGCTTTGCTGCGTGAAATGGTCGCCCAGCCGGCCCAGTTCGGCTTCACGAACGTAACGGATCAACTCATTGTGGTTGGCGGCAATGCTGACGAATTCCTGTTCTGGGACCGTGTCCATCCGACCACAAAAGGCCACGCGGTGGTTGCCAAAGTGGCCGCTGATTCCTTGATCAGCTACTTCTCGCCGCGTCAAGGCGAAGGAACACCCGCCCCACTCATCAACTCCCTTAACGGCTTGGTGAATGCCTGGGACAAAAGGTGACGATTAGACTACGGTTGCACTGCCGGAGTGGTCCGATTAGGATTGGATCGCCGGCGCGGCGAAGTTCGACCGCGCCGGCGTTCAGTTCCGTACGGCCTGCTCCTCCTGGTAGAGCCGGACCGCCTTGAGCTTTTCGGCCACGGTGTAGCGCCGTCGATTTTGGGCGGCGCGAGCCCCCCTCGGGGGGCTGGGGGTTCTCTTCTCTGCTACTGTTTGTTCATTCATGTTAACACTTCAACGTTGTTCCGCATCGGCTCAGTCACCAAGCTGTTCACCTGGACCGCGGTGATGCAACTGGCCGAGCAGGGCAAGCTCGATTTGAAGGCGGATGTGAACACGTATCTCAAAGCCTTTAAAATTCCGGTGACGTTTCCGGGAGAGACAGATTCAACTCGTGTTGGTTAACGGCTCCGCCACTTGAATCTGATTTATGTCCTTGGTTTGCTGCGACACATAGCTGTGGATGGCGCGGGCCGCCTTCCGGCCATCCCGCACGGCATGAACCACCAGACTGGGACCCCGCACCAGGTCGCCACCCGCAAAAACACCCGGCACATTCGTCATCTGGTTCGCGTCCACCTTCACGGCTCCCCAGTCGTTGACGGCGATCTGTGCCAGATCGCTCCCAGGCGGAAAAGGCACGGGATCAAAACCGTAGGCGACCAAAACAACCTCCGCCGGCACCTCGAATTCCGAGCCGGCTATCGCTCGTGGCTTGCGACGGCCACTCGCGTCGGGCGCGCCCAATTCCATGCGAATGCACCGGGCCTGCGTCACCTCACCCGCGCCGTTGCCGCTGAGCGCGACGGGCGCGATCAGGAATTGAAACTTCGCTCCTTCCTCGATGGCGTTGGCGTATTCCTTGCGGTTGCCCGGCATGTTTTCCAAATCGCGACGATAGAGACAGAGGGCTTCGCTGGCGCCACACCGAATGGCCGTGCGCAGACAATCCATGGCCGTGTCGCCGCCGCCCAAAACCGCGACGCGCCGGCCTCGCACTTCGATGGGCGGAATCTCCATCGGGAAATCAACATTCTTTTGGATCAGGAATGGGAGGGCTTGATAGACGCCGCCCAGTTCCGCGCCAGGAACATCAAGCGGTTTGGCTTGCTGCGCGCCAATGCCTAAAAAGACGGCGTCAAACTCGCGGCGCAAATCTGCCAACGATAAATCCCAACCCACCTTCACGCCGAGACGAAACTCCACGCCGCGCTTGCGCAGAATCTCGATTCGCCGCGCCACAATTGTTTTCTCCAATTTGAAAGCCGGGATTCCATTGACCAGCAAGCCGCCGGGAAGCATTTGCGATTCAAAAACGGTGACCGCATAACCCAGCTTGGCCAGTTCATCGGCGCAGGCCATGCCGCCCGGCCCGGAGCCGATGACCGCCGCTTTGAATCCGTTCGGCGTCGCGGGTGTGGTCGCGATGGCGTCGTGTTCGAAGGCGTACTCGTTCAGGAAGCGCTCGATCGCACCGATGGAAACCGGTTCGCTCCGGCTGTTGAGAATGCACGAGCCTTCGCACAGGCGTTCCTGCGGACAGACGCGCGAACAGATTTCCGGCATGTTGCTCGTCGAGCCGGAGAGCGCGGCGGCCTCCAGAAAATGTCCCTCCGCCGTCAGGGCCAGCCATTCGGGAATGCGATTCGCCAATGGGCAACCCTCGGCGCAGGTTGGCTTGGGACATTGGATGCAGCGGCTGGCCTGCTCGCGCGCCGTCGCTTCGTCGTAGGTGGAATAAATTTCCAGGAAATCAGCCGCCCGCTCGACCGCCGAGCGTTTGGGCGGCGTCGCGCGCGGGACGGAACTCCAATTGTGCTTGGCTTTGCCTTTGCCCGTGGTTTCCTGACTCATAATCGCTGCCCGCAAAAGCGAGCGTCCGCTTTGCGCGGCGATCGAAGTCTAAACTCTGGCAGCGGCCGTGGCAAATCTGCTTTCAGGCGGATTACTTCAACTTCGCCAACGTCTCCTTGACCTTGTTGAAGTTGGGCAAATCTTTCGGCGACGGCGTTTGCTCGCTGTATTGGACGACGCCGTTCTTGTCGATGACGAACGCCGCGCGCGCCGCGGTGTCCCCCACACCGGCCAGCATCGGGAACACCACGTCATATTTCTTGATGACCTCTTTGTTGAGGTCGCTGGCCAGCGTGATGCCGATCTTTTCCTTCTGCGCCCAGGCCTCTTGCGCGAACGGCGTATCGACGCTGATACCGACCACCTCGGCGTTCATGCCGGTATAGGCATTCAAACCGGCGGTGATTTCGCACAATTCGGTGGTGCAAACTCCGGTGAACGCCGCCGGAAAGAACAGCAGGACGGTGTTCTTCTGGCCGAGATTATTGCTGAGCTTCACGTCCACCAGACCGGAAGCCTGTTTGGATTTCAAAGTAAAATCAGGAGCCTTGGAGCCGACAGGAATTGCCATAATGATAATCGGTTAAATGGTTGAATGGTCAAACGTTAACTGCCCGGCGTTTATAATCGTCGGCCATTGCCGTGTCAAACCGGGATTGCGCTGAAGTTCAAGCCTCGGCTTGCGGAGCTCCCGGCATTCGCCAGCGGCGGGCGCACCGTGGTTGAGAACGAGGAGATGGAACCAACTCTGAGAACCGTCACTATGGGTCAATGCGCCGCCCAATGATCAGCGCCCACGGGCATTCACCGGGGATTGTCTCCGGACGATTTATTCACGTGCCGACACAGCCGTCCGAGCAGCAAGAGACAACCAGCTTCCGCCAGCAACGTGGACGCCGAGGGTTCGGGGATCGTGCTGAGAATCCACGGAGTGAAGGCCGAGACCCGCCCGAAGCCGTTGACGTCGCCATAATCGGCATTGGCACTGCCATCCGTGGCCGCCACGAAAGAGATCACACCGGCCAAGTAGATTTGCGAGTTGATCGTGAGGAATACACCGCCACCGCTGTCGCCCGGTGCCACCGAGCCTTCAAGACCCAGCGGAGTTGCCTCGCCAAACGCGTTGTCCGCTGTCGAATTTGGGTTGTCGAAATCGCAGCCCAGCAAAATGGCTGGATTGCCGAAATCGCCGTCGATGACGTTTTGAAATGCGCGCTTCTGGTTATCGAGGGTTTGGTAGCCAGTCAGGCCGGTGCCCGTGAGACCGAATCCGACGAATGTTGCGGTCTGCCCGAATTCCGCTGACCCGGTGTAGAGCGACGCCGGAGTGACACCAGTGACCATGGCGCTGAGATGCGCCAGGCCAAAATCGTAACCGTTGAGCGCATTGCCATTCCAACCGGGATTTCGATAAAGTTCGGTCGAGGTGTAGGCAATCCCATTGATCGTGAAAGTCCCGGAACTGGCGGCCACCAGAACGTGTGCGGCCGTGAGCACCCAGTCCGGCGCGATGAGCGTGCCGCTGCCGCTGATTCCCGCAACGAATGTTCCAACCGGCGCGTAATCCAGGTTGTTGGCAAGCTCGAGATAATTGCTGTCGGGCTGGTCATCGCGGATCGTGGCGCTCCAGCTTGCGGTCGGGTGGAGCGTCGTCGCGGCAAAAATTCCGACGAGCGCGACCAATCCGATTTTGCCCAATCTCATGGCTGGATGGCTCCATAACGAACACCGCGCGTCAAGACGCATCTCGGCAACCTGGGCCGCGAAACGCGCATTCTGACCATGCTTCCGCGGCAATCGTGCTGCATTAACTGCTTCCCTTTGATCGCCAGCCTGGTATAAATTTCTGCCGTGGCCACGAAGTCGAACCTCCAGGATTGGCAAACAGCCCTTCGCTCTGCAACCTGCGGTCCGCGACCAATGCACGACTGGATGCGCCACACTCCTCCAACTTTCACGACGTTCCAGCAACCTCAACCCCTGACACAACACACTCCATGAAAACATCGTTGCTCCCGTCGCAGCACCAACCGGATCGGAAGATCATTTGCTCACAATTTGTCGCCCTGCGCATGCTCTGCCGGTGGATTCCGCAGGGGCTGGGTTGGTTGATCGGGTGCTGGTTGTTTTTTCACCCGGCTTTTGCTGGCGCACAGACAACCATCTTGTCTGAAGGATTTGAATTCGCGTTTCCGGGCGTTTGGACGGTGGGCAACACCGGCAGTGGAGCGACCTGGCGGGATGTCAATGCGACGTTCGGCGGCGAGGGCACACACAGCGGTAATTGGAAAGGCTACTGCGCAGGCACAGCTTATCCCTTCAATAGCAACGAGCCGAATCCAACCTACACCAACAACATGGCCGCCTACATGGAGACCAATCTCAACCTGCGCGTCTGCCAAAACCGCGCCATCTTGCGATTCTGGTCGAAGATTCCCTCGATCGAGTCCGGCTTTGACGCGGCCAAGGTGTTCCTTGACGGCACTGTCATCTGGTCGAACAGCAGCCCGCAAGTCGCGTGGACGGAAGTGGCGTTGGACCTCAGTGCGTTTATCGGCGACTTCCACAAGCTGCGATTCGAGTTCGATTCGGATTTTTCCAATACGGCTGAAGGCTGGTACCTGGATGACATCAGCGTGACCGCCTACGACACGATGCCACCATCGGTGACGTGTCCGGCCAACATCGTCGTGGACACGGACCCCGGCCAATGCTCGAAGAGCAACGTGACTTTTCTCGCCACGGTCACCGATAATTGTCCCGGCGTGACGGTCGCGTGTATTCCGCCCAGCGGTTCGACCTTTCCGGCGGGCCTGACCGCGGTGACTTGCACGGCCACGGACGCCGCCGGCAATACTGATCAGTGCAGCTTCACCGTAATCGTCCGTGACGAGCCGTTCATCATGTGCCCGTCGAACAACGTCGCGCTGGCCTGCTCGAACAGCGCCCGCGTCGATTTCGCCGTCTTCACGAGCAACCAGTGTGCTTACGCCGGAGCGTGCGTCGTTCCTGACAACGGCAACGGCACGGCGGACCTCCCGCCGCCGGATTGCCAGTATGGGGTGCCGAATGACGCGCTGCGGATCATTAACGGGCTGCCGGTGGGAACGACGATCGAAATGCCGCCCGTCCTGAAGGATTTCACCTGCGGCACGAGCGTGGTCAGCGTGTGTTCGTTCCCGCCGACGCCGGGCGTGTGCATGGTGCCGGGCGGCACGCTGGGAGGCGAGAAGGGTTGCAGCGGCGCGACGTTGGCCCTCAAACTGATCGGCACGGGCACGCTGGGCGGATTTAATCGCGCCATCAATCTCCCCGTGGACTTTGAAACGCACATCGCCCCGCGCACGTTGGGCGCGCCGGTGCAGAGCTTCAACACGGACTTGTTCCGTTTCTTCGGTCAACTCACGGGCGACCCGGATTTTGATTTGTTGCGGATCACGGCCGGCACGGATTTCGGGATGCCCAGTCCCGGCCACACTACGTTGACCAGCCAACCCGGTAACAAGTGGGCGGTGGACAGCTTTTTTGACATCACGTACCGGATTGATTTTGTGGGCCATCCAGGTGGAGCGGTGGGAGGCATGTCAGGCTCGACGACGGGCACGATCCGGATTTGGACCGGGAGCGGGCCGCCGCCAATCGTGACGTGCACGCCGCCTTCCGGCAGCGACTTCCCATTGGGCACGAACGTGGTGACGTGCGTGGCGAGCAACGTGTGGGGACGGACGAGCAGTTGCGAGTTCTTCGTAACGGTGTTGCCGGACACGCGACCACCCGACATGCCGTGCCCGTCGAACATCGTGGTGCAGACCTGCTCGAATAGTTTCCCGGTCGAGTTCTTCCCGATCGCCACCAACCACTGCCCGAACGGTCCGGCCTGCGCTGTCTCCGACAACGGGACCGGCACCGCCGCCCTGCCCCCGGCGGGTTGCCAATATATCGCCCCGGATGATGTGATGCAGATCATTGACGGGCTGGCCCCCGGAACCACGATCAGGATGACGCCCATTCTCAAGAATTTCCTTTGCACCACGAGCGGGGTGGACATTTGTTCGTTCGCGTCCCCAACGCCGGGCGTGTGCCACGAACCGGGCGGCAGTCTGGGCGGCGAAAAGGAATGTAGCGATGCCACGCTGGCGCTCGACCTGAACGGCACGGGCACGCTCGCGGGTTACCATCGTGCGCTCAACATCGCCGTTGGTTTTGAAACTCATACCGCCCCGCGCACGCTGGGCGCGCCGGTGCAGAGTTTCGACACGGACATGTTCCGCTTCTTCGGTCAAATCACGGGCGACCCGGACTTTGATTTGTTGCGGATCACAGCTGGCACGGATTTCGGGTTGCCCAGTCCCGGGCACACCATGTTGACCCGGCAGCCGGACGGCACCTGGGCGGTGGACAGTTTCTTCGACATTACCTACCGGGTTGATTTTGTCGGCGCGGCGGGTGGACCGCTGGCGGGCAGATCCGGTTCGACGACTGGCACGATCCGCATGTTGACCGGGGCCGGGTTGTATCCGCCCGTGGCCTGCTCGCCGCCCTCGGGCAGCCCGTTTCCACTGGGCGTAACCCTCGTGACTTGCACCGCCAGCAACCAATGGGGCTATACCAATTGCTCCTTCAAGGTGACGGTGAACCTCACTAGGCCGATGCTGAACGTCGCGCGGCAATCCACCAACATCGTGATTCGCTGGCCGGATGTTTGCACGGCGTTCCGATTGCAATCCGCACCGTATCTGACGCCGCCCATACCGTGGATAGACGTGACCAACACCCCGGCGCACGTCGGGTCGGAGTCGCAGGTAATCGTATCCGCTGTGAACAGCAACAGATTCTTTCGCCTCTATTCACCTTAGCTCGTGAATGAAAACGAATGGTGGCGGTGTGCCCGTGCGCCGGGCGCTCAAACCAAAGCGGCACCGTCAGGAGCGTCGCCTTCGTCGGACCGCGAGCTCGATGTTTCGGCGCGGCAAGCAGCTTTCAAAGTGCAGAGCAACACTACTGGCGATACAAAGAAACCGCGAAGAACTCGAACAACAAGTCAACACACATGAAGACACTTATCCTTGCTGTCACGTTGCTCGTGGCAATTCCGCTCCGAGCACAATTGCCGACCACCTCGCCCAAGGCGGCGGGTTTTGATCCGGCGCGGCTGGAAGTCATGCACGAGACGGTGAAGCGATTTGTGGATGAGCGGAAGCACGCAGGCATCATCACGTTGCTGGCGCGCGACGGGAAGATCGTGGACTTCCAGACCTACGGCTATCGCGATTTGGAAAAGCAGTTGCCGATGGAGCGCGACACAATTTGCCGCGTGTATTCGATGTCGAAGATCATCACGTGCGTCGCCACGCTGATGTTGTTTGAGGATGGACAATTCAACCTGGACGATCCGGTCGCGAATTGCTTGCCGGAGTTGAAGGAGATGAAGGTTTGGACGGGTGGTACGATGGACGCCCCACAAACCCAGGCGCTCAAGCGGCCCATCACCATCAAACATCTGCTCACCCACACGAGCGGATTGATTTACGATTTCGCGGGCGACGACGAGTTGACGAAATTGTGGCGCAGCACGGACCTGTGGAGCGGGCCAGGGTTGACGAACTTTATCACGAAACTCGCCAAGCTGCCGCTCAAGCATCAGCCGGGCGACGCTTACACTTATGGGGTGAACATGGACGTGCTGGGGGCGTTGATCGAGCGGGTGTCGGGAAAAACATTCGGCGCGTTTCTGGAGGAACGGCTCTTTCGCCCGCTCGGCATGGAGGACACGGGCTTCGACGTACCGGAAGCCAAGATGAATCGTCTCGCGAAGACGTACAAGCACGGACCGAACGGGAAATTTGTAGAAGACAAACCGCTCATCGAGACGTGGCCGGAAGCGGGGCGCGGAATCGAAGCTGGCGGTGCGGGGATTTTTTCGACAGCCGGCGATTATGCGCGCTTCGCGCAAATGCTTTGCAATGGTGGCACCCTCGACGGCAAACGCATCCTTGGCCGGAAGACGGTCGAGTTGATGACCGCAAATCACATGAAGACGCTGCCGAACAATCAGGCGGCGGCGCGGCAGAAGGGTTTCGGTTTCGGCGTGGAGGTGACGACGGAGCTCGGTCAACTTTCGATGCCGTCTTCGATCGGTCAATTCGGCTGGTACGGTGCGGCGACAACGTATTGCCAGATCGATCCTAAGGAGAGGATTGTGGCCATCGCGTTTGCCCAACATTTCCCGTTCAACGAGCACAATTTCTTCGCGGCGTTTCAGACCGGGTATTTTCAAGCATTGAAATAAAGGGCTGCTCCGCCAGGCGCACGCGCATGAAACGCTACACGTTTGTTGATCACGCAACCCAGGGTTACATCGCTTTCGTGGCGCTGCTCGTTTTGGTGTTTCACGGTTCGCGTCTGTCAGTCTGGCCGTGGTTGGTCTTGGCACACGCGCTTGGCGTCTTGTTGATCCACTTGTTGATCCAGGTTGAAGGCAAGTTTCCGAAGAACCAGCTCCTTGAATTTTTCCGTCAGTTTTATCCGATCCCGCTCTTCGTGGCTTTTTATCGCGAGACAGAGTTGTTGAACCAGATGTTCTACACGGGCTATTGGGATGCTCATTTCCTGAAGTTGGAAGCGCGGCTCTTTGGGATGCAGCCGGGGCTTGAAATGCTGGAGCGGTTTCCCGCACGTTGGCTGGCCGAGTTGCTTTATGCGGCGTATTTTTCCTACTACCTCATGGTGGCCGGCGTGGGATTCGTCCTGTGGTGGCGCGACCGGCGGCAGTTCGCGCATTTCGTTTCGGTCGTGTCATTCATGTTCTACGTCTGCTACACAATTTACATCTTCGTGCCGGTGGTCGGGCCGCGCATTGTTTATGCCGGTTTGGTTCAGGAGCCACTTCCGCAAGACATGGTTGCTTCCATCAAACTCAACGCCCCGGCATCCGTTCAAGCCGCCGTGTTTTTCAGGCTCATGGGTTGGATTTACGATCATTTCGAGGCGGCGGGGGCGGCGTTCCCCAGCAGCCATGTGGCGGTGGCGTTGTGCACGCTGTATTTCTCGTTCCAATATCTCCGGCGCATTCGCTTCGTGCATTTGATCGCGGTGATCCTGCTGTGCGTTGCGACCGTGTATGGCCGTTACCACTATGTGGTGGACGTCGTGGCTGGCATTGCCTTGGCGGCTGTGCTGTTGCCGCTTGGTAACTGGCTTTACCACAAGTTCGGCAATGGGAAACGGGAATTGAGCGCAACTGCCGATTCCGTGGAGAATTGCAACTGAAGCTCGCGTCGAGGGTCTGACGACGTTTCGAGGGACGGTCGTGGCGCGAGATCACACCGCTCGCTCGTAAATACGGTAGGTCTTGTAAACTCTTCCGCCGAACGGTTCGAGCAACCGGCGCATCGGCAGATTGTCCTCCAGCACCCAGGAAGCTTCGGCCTCCTTGATTCCGAGTCGCCGCCCGGTTGCCAGACCTTCCGCCAGCATCACGGCTTCAATGCCACGGTTGCGATATTCCTCCTTCACACCCAGAATGACCACTCGACAGCGGGTGGGAAGCTTGTAGCCGAGAACGTAAGGGAGCAGACCCAAAATTTTTGGAGTGCACAACCGGCCGCGCAGTGGCTTAATGACCTCGTTGTAATCCGGCAGGGCCAGCATGAATCCGACCGGCTCGCCCGGTTTCTCCGCAAGCCAGACCAGGCCTTCCACCAGCAGCGGTTTGAGTCGCGCCGCCAGAAAATCAATCTCCGCTCCGGTCATTGGAACAAATCCCCAGTTCCTTTGCCACGCGGCGTTATAGACTTCCTTGATCTTGTCGAGATCGGCAGCGAGGGTCCGGCGGCGCACGGGTTTGAAAAGTATTTCAGGATTCCGCCGGCGCGTCTGGCGGGCAATGCGCTGTAATCGTTCGAGCGGGCACCTCGCCACATCAATTTGGAACGCCAGCAAATTTTTTGCGCCCGTGAAACCTTCCGCTTGGATCAGATCCTCGTAGTAAGGTGGGTTGTAGGTCATCATCAACTGCGGCGGAGAATCGAAGCCGTCCACCAGCAATCCACACTCCTCGTTGGTCGTGGGGTTCATCGGCCCGAGCACGCGATGCGCGCCCAATTGTCGCGCCCAATCCAAGACCGCGGCAAACAATTGCCGGCTCGTCGGCGCATCATGCTCGCACTCGAAAAACCCGAAGAAAGCATCGCGGCTCTGTTGCGACTGGTTGTAATTCCGGTCGAAGATGCCGGCGATGCGCCCCACATCGCGGCCATCGCGCGTCGCAATCCAGAGTTGCATCTCGGCGTGTTGAAACAGCGGATTGGCGTCTGAAAAAACTTTGCGCGCGTCCACGAGCAAGGGCGCGACCCAGTGCGGGTCGTCGCGATAGATGCCGTAGCTGACTTCGAGGAAGCGGTTGACGTGGCGCGCCGCACGCGAGAGGGGTATGACTTGGAGTGCTTGGCTCATTCCTCTTTCATTTGGGTCACATCGCTGCTCCGCAGTCGCGTAACCAGCAGCGCCGCCAAGAATCCTGCGAATCCAAGGAAGTAAAGGCCCATCGTCGTCGAACTAAATCTGTGTTCGAGCCACGTCTTGACGGGCGGAGCCACGAAGCCGCCGATGTTTCCCAACGCGTTGATCGTGGCAATCCCGGCCGCCGCGCCGATACCGCCAAAATATGCGGTGGGGAACGTCCAGAAGATCGGTTGTGCGGTAATGATGCCGGCCGTCACCAGGCACAGCGCCGCAATCGCCAGTGCCGGTGGCAGGTTGGCAGACAGGCTCAATCCGACAGCGATGCCAGTGAGTGAGAGGAATGCAAAGGTGCGACGATAGCCAGTCCGCATCGCCAGTGCCGGCCAGAACGAGCCGGCAATAATCGCAAAAGCCCAGGGGATGGCGGTCACGAAACCGACCCGCAGCCCGACATTCTCACCCATCAGCGCGCTGACTTGGGTTGGCAGGTAGAAAGCCACGCCGTAGCCGCTGATCTGGATGAGAAAGTAGATGGCGACGAAGTGCAGCAATCGCGGATTCCGGAACACCGCACCAAGGGTCACGGTGCCGCGAGCCTGCTTTACTTGCTCCTCGGCGTCAATCGCCTGCGTCAAGGCATCGCGCTCATCCTGCGGCATCCAGGACGCCTTTGCCGGACGATCCGTCAGGTAAAAAAAAGCCCAGACACCAACCAGGCTGGCCAGCAATCCTTCCACCGCGAACATCAGTTGCCAGCCTTGCACGCCGAATCGGCTGCCAAAGTCCAGCAGCATTCCCGAGAGCGGCCCGCCAAACATCAGAGCCAGCGGCGCGCCGAAATAAAAAATGGCCATGATCTGTCCGCGCGCTTGCGCGGGGAACCAATACGTCAGGAATAGGATTGAGCCTGGAAAGAATCCAGCCTCGGCCGCACCCAGTAACAGACGCAGCACCGAAAAGGACGTGTCGCTCTTCGCGAAGATCATCGCTGCGGAAATCAGGCCCCAACTCACCATGATGCGCGCCATCCATCGGCGCGCGCCGACGCGATGCAGGATGAGGTTGCTGGGGATTTCGAACAAAGCGTAGGTGATGAAAAAGGCGCCGGCGCCAAAAGCGAACGCCGCGTCACTCACGCCGGTCGCAGCCTGGAATGACTGCTTGGCAAAACCGATGTTCGCCCGGTCCAGGTAACACAGCAGATACATCAACAACATGAACGGGATGAGCCTCCATTTCGCCCGACGGATGGCGCGGTCGAGAACCTCCGGGTTGGGCGCGAGTTGGGACATCGCCCCGATAGTGCCGGGGTTGAACTGCCTCAATCAACCCGAATTTGCACTCGATGACAAAGTCCCGTGCGGAGCGGTCGAAAATTCAGCACTCCGCGTCTCGGCGCTTACAAATATTCGCCGCTCTCCGCGACTCTACGGTCGGTTGAGGGTTGTCAGAAAAGTCGAGCGATGCGGGTCGGGAGAACGAATCCGTGTCCATCGGTTTTCACACTTCCTGCTCGAACTCCGTCGTGCCCATTGTCCGCCGGCCTTGGTAATCGCCCAGAATTCGTGCCCCGCCGCGGCCAGCGTACCGCGGCGACGTTCCCTCCTTCCGCGGCCACCTCTTCAACGGTGAAGCGCGCGTCCGGGAACGGCGCGCAAAACGGCACCCTCAACGCCGCGAAGCCCCTGGCCAGCAGCGTTAGTAACTCACCACCGCCTGTCCACCGGGCGCCGCGCCCAACGGACAAGTTTCCAGATTGAACGCTCAAAGATTCAGTTGGCGCTTAAGGCTCAGCGCACCGAACGGAATGAGCACTTTGGTCGTTGTCCCCTCTACGACGACAGTGACGACTCCGATTAAATGCGCCTCTCCCGCTTGATGCACATCACGAAGCCCGACCTCCAGCTTGTCGTCGCCGGTCTTAAATTTTATATCTCTAAAAATCCGGTCAAACTTATCATGGTCCTTCAATACCGCCTGCGGACAACCATTCGTGGGGTTGAGCTGTAATCGGCCGGCAAGTGTGAACTGCCCGCTGACCAGTCCGTTGGTGGTGTTTCCGCCGGCCTGTATAACCATTTGTGCCACGAACCGTTCTTTGTTGGGAAACGCAGCGGCGGCGTTGCCCTGGTCGGTCACCACATCCAGAGTTGTGTTGGTGGCGATTGTGGCGATGTTGGTGCCGAGGGTCTTGCTGAACACAACCAGGCTGACTACCGTGGAGCCGCAATCAATATCCAGCGCCAGCAGTTCATTGGTTCGTAGAGTTGTCAGGCTCGTACCCAACGCTAGGTTGACCAGATCGTGGCCTTCAAGAGTGTCATATTCAAACGCGGGTTTACCGGCCAGATCAGTGCCTTGGAATACGGACTTCAGCGCAGCCGTGGTGCGAAATGTCTGAGTTAGGGTGCTCGACGCGGGTACTGGCTCGTAGGTATAACTTCCTGAGGCGCTGCCAGCCCACCCAAAGGTAACGGGGACGACCTGTAGATACGAAGGCGAGACGGAAAGTGAGGGTTCTCCGTACCACGCACTGATCTGCACAGGGTCGGTGCCCGTGAAGAAATCCAAATCCGCGGCCAGTGAAGTGTCGTCAAAGATGACAAACGTCCCATCCATTTTCCAGGGACCCTCGCTATAACTCATGGCCAACGCAATGCCATCCCAATTGTAGGTCAGCGAGCCCGAGGCCCAGAGTCCTGTGCCGGCGACGCCCGCGTTGATTGGCATGGAGAAGGAAAAGCTGTAAGAGGTGTCGAATTGCGTGGGGTTATACACGCCATTCTTAGTCTGCCAATTCCCGGCAAAGGCGAGTGCGACAGAAGTGAGACGGCCGTACGCCGGATCGAACCGCGGCACCAGGCCGCCGCTCTCGTTCCAATAGATGGTGTCAGCCCTGACATCGGCCAGTCCTGAAGTTAAGACGATTGCCAATGTTGCGCACAGGGACAACTTTCTTCCTAAGACGAATGGCCTGACGGGATAAGGTCTTTTTGGAATGGTGGCGACTTCAGGGACCGGGTTGACGACCAGCGCGCGCTTGATTAGTAAGATGTTATTCATGAGTTTGCCTTTACATCGTTGGCTTAACGGTCGGGCAGAAGACGCTTCGCTGTGGGAAATAAGACTCTCCTCGAGAGCTTGCTAGCCACGCTGAGCGACAACGCGTCTTGTTCTGACCCATTCATACCACTAACCTTCAATTCGGAGCGTCAAAACGCTACCCGTACATTGGCAAACTCCTTCCGTAGATTGGCATCAAGGGCTGTTCTTCGCTCGGGGGGATTCCCGTAGCCGGTGCGAAGGGAAGGTGGCCGATCAAAGGATGAGGGACCCAGGGGTAGGTTTGGTGTTTCCCGTATGCGATTACTTCCGCGTCTCTACGTCTCGTGGTTAAGATCTGTGTGCCGTGCAGTGGTGCACCGGCTCAATCCGCACTCATCATGTGCAACAGGCAACTGCGAATGGTGAGCGCGAGCAGATCATTGATGACGTCGAGCACGATGAACTTGCGCACCTGTCCCCAGATTTCGGTTTCGTACGCGGTGCCGATATGTAGCAGCAAAGAATCCAGCATTTCACGGGTGTCATCGCGGGCGAGGATGCGCTCGAAGCCGCGTCGGATGGCTGGCAAGGAGACTTGCGCAATGTTCGTGTGCTCCAACGTCCCCTCAAAAGCCAGCCGGAGCAAAGCCCGCATTTCCTCGGAGGACAAGCCTGCTTCGCCCGGCGTCGCGCGATTGGTTGCGCGTTTGGAGAGGAGCAGGTGCAGGGCGCGAAACCGGATGTGATGCTCCGGCGATTCCAGCCACGGTTCCGGGCGCAACAGCCCGAGCACAACGCGCGCAGGCTCAGAAGCATCGTTGATGCGCTCCAGGAGGGGCGTTCCGATGATGCGTTCGTCTTCCCACCAACCCGGAATTTCTTCGAGCCGGCGATGGCTTTCGTGCGCCATGCGCAGGTCAAAATCGCGAATCAAGCGAATCTCTTTGTGCAAATAAGTGTAGCCGAGCGGAGTCAACGCGGCCTTGCGCAGCCGGAGCGGGAGCGGCACCAGATCCGGGAGCACGAGCCGCACTTCCAGCTTGCCGCCGTGGCGTTCCAACGCAGTCCGCAAGCACAGATTCCAACAGCCTTCAATCCGCGGCAGGTGCTCATGCACATTCATTCCAGCCAGCAGCGAAACCGCGGCGGTGTGCGTCACTTCCCGGCTCAACAAAGGCGTCAACCCGTGCCGGCTGGCTATCCCGTATAAAAAATCGTACGCCGTAATCTCCTGTTCGGCCCAGAGCGCAGACCACTCCGTGAATTGATTCAGCGTGCACTGCCAGATGACCTGTTCTTCCTGGGTCTCAATGCAGCCAAGGCCGGTTTCATAGAGCGCAAACGCGTAGGCACTTCGCAGCAGCGCGCGACCTCGCGACCCCTTCCATTTTCCGTGTTCCTGCTCCAGTTCCCATGGTTTAAGATGCATCGGACCCCAACCGAAGTATTCCGGGGCGACGCGGTGGAGTGAGGTGAAGGCGGAGACCCCAAAGCGCGACAGGATCTGCGGAGAAACCTCATCAAATAATCTCGCCCAGCGGCGAAAGGACCGGGCCGCGTCATAATCCAACTCGCCGTCGTCGGTAAAAAGTTGCGGCTCGGAGGTCCGCACTTGTTCCAGAACGGTCCGGGCGACACGGTCGAGCACTTCCCAAATGGCTTGCTGACTGTCATGGCTGACGCGCTGCGGCACAGCCGAAACTTTTCCGAGAACTTCCGGCGGAAGATTGCCGGTGCCGATCTGGTCGAGGCAACGCGCCAGCACCGCCCGCCAATCCAGCAACCCGCTTCCGCGCATCAGCGAGGGCGCCACCCGCACACCGAGCGAAAGGAACGCATCTTCCCAATCCGTGCGCTCGAAGGCGCCGATGTTCCAGCGGGGCGTGCCCTGTTCAAACGTCACGAGCCGCAGGCCATGCTTGATCTGCCAGAGCGCCGCATGAATCAGCATCTCGGCGGCGCGTTCATCGCTGAGTTCCTGCCGGAGCGTCAGCTTCCAGGGTCGCACGGGCGGGTCTTCACCTCGCGTGATGCCGGCAAAGGCAACTTCCGGTACCGCGCTGGAACGGATGAGGCGAAACCCCGTGCTTCGGAGCAGGTGACGCAAGTCCGCTTTTTCAATGTCGGCACAAGTGCGCAAACCAAATTTCTCGAGGAGCAGATAACGCAGGTAAACCGGCGCCCGCCGGTCGAAGACAATTCGCTTTGCTGGGGAAAGGGATTCCAAGGCGATTGGCGGTGCGGTGTGAGACAACGGGCAGAGCAGTGATTTCGGATAGGAACCAAGAAACCCTTCGACCCCGGGTCTCACGCAATGCCACGCTGTGAGGATCAGGAGGTCGTCGTAGTCACGGGTTTCCTGCACCTTGCGGACGCTCGCGATCCGGGCGGCAATGCGGAAGACATTTTCAAAATGTGACAGGTCAGTTCCTTCCGTGCTCCGCTCCTTCCCGCGCAAGTTCCGGTATTCTGCCTCCGCAAACGGCAGCCGTCCGGAAATGACGCGCGCTTTCTCCAGCACGAAGGCATCAAACTTCGGCAACTGAATGCAGGCTCGCGCCTCGTCGGGATGGCAAGAAATTGTTGAAGGAACCGGCCAGCCGTGGTCCCAACGCGGCGCGGGCGAAACCTTTGTGCCGGGCACCGCTGAAGCGGCAGGCGTCTCCGTTAGCGGCGAGAATTCAGGGTGTGTCGGCGGGGCGGAAGGCAGCGGCGGCGTTGCTTCTTCCGCGTTTCGGGTCTGCTCATCGTAAGAGCAGCCAGTTTGCGTTTCATCAGAGTCGGTCCACACAGCGATGAATAACTTCTATCACGCTGTTCGTCCTGTGTCACCTTTTTCGTGAGGCCTTTTCACGCGACCACCGCGATCGTGCTGGCCTCCTCAACCGACGGACCGTCCCGCTTCTCCATCTTGACCCGCATTTTCTTCAAAGCCTGATCCTGAATCTGCCGGATGCGTTCGCGTGTGACGCCAAATTGCCGACCAACCTCCTCCAACGTTTTTGGGGTACCGTCATCCAATCCGAAACGCATGGCCAGAATGGCGCTTTCCCGTTGGTCGAGCGTGACCAGAACTTCCCGGACCAAGGCGTTGTCGGTTTCTTTAACGAGTTGATCGAACGGCGCTGCAGCATTCGGGTCCGGCACCACTTCCGAGACGCGATCCGCCGAGTCGGCGCCTATCGGAGCGTCGAGTGAAACCGGCGTTCTAGATGCCAGACGATACTGTCGCACGCGCCGCGGATCGAGATTCAGTTCGCTCGCAAGCTCTTCATCAGTCGGGTCGCGATCAAGCACTTCACGAAGCTTTGTTTCCGCCCGCGCAATATGAGCCACCTTATCGACCACGTGAACGGGCAATCGGATGGTCTTCGATTGATTCGCCAGCGCCCGCTTGATCCTTTGCTTGATCCACCAAGCCGCGTAGGTGGAAAGCTTAGCTCCCTTCTTGGGATCGAAGCGCTCGACTCCTTTCATGAGTCCGATGTTTCCCTCATTGATCAGGTCCAGGAAGGGCAGGCCCAGACCATCGTAATCGCGCGCAATCTTCACCACGAGTCGCAAGTTGGCCTTGATCATGTGCTCGCGCGCCCGCCTGTCCCCCCGCTTGATGCGTCTAGCGAGCGCAATTTCCTCCATTGGCGTCAGCAGCTTCACCTGACCGATTTCGCGAAGATAAAGTTGCAAGGCGTCGCCCGTTGGAGGCTCCGGTCGGTTCAATTGGGCCGGCTCAACAGCCACGGGCATGGTCAGCGCCATTCGCCGGGACCGCACGGTTCCCGGTCGGGATACTGCGCGTCGGCGTCGCTCCGGAAGCCGCGACGGAGTCAAATGGACATGGGCCGGCGTGAGCCGAGTCGTTCGCGACCTTTTACTTGGTTTGAAAATGCTTTTCATGTGCTTAGGTTTCTTCGTCATCGAATTCCTATCGCGGAGCCGCTTTTCATACCAGGGCGGCGATTTCCTCGAGTTTCGAAACGATTACGCGTTTCGCCACGAAACCCACTGTCTGGTCGCGCACCTCGCCACCGGCGAAGTAGAGCAACGTCGGGATGGATTGGATGCCGAAGCGCGCCGCGAGCGCAGGATTGTTGTCCACGTTGACCTTGGCGAGTTTCGCGCGACCGGACTGCTCGGTGGCGATTTCGTCAAGCACCGGCGCGAGCATTTTGCACGGCCCGCACCACTCGGCCCAAAAGTCCACGATGACGGGGAGCGCCGATTTCAGAACTTCTGTTTCGAAGTTCTCCTCATTGACCTCAATTGTCGCATTCATGTTTCGTTTTCGATTAACGTTTGTTTCAATACCCACGGACGTTGCCAATCTGTTGTGCCGCGAACGCGGAAGGCCGGTTTGTTTGCCTTACCGATTGCTGATGTGCGTTCCAAACGGCAAGTCCTTGGACCTTCTCCATCGCGAGCGTTGGGAAAACGAGGTTTGGGTACATCGTTTGCCATGCCAGCGCCTCGGCTTCGTTCAGAGCCAGTCGGACCAATCGTTCCTGCGTTGCCAGCGCGTCGCGGGACTCGGCGAAGATGGCTTCCTTGGCTTTCTTTATCTGCGCGAGAATCTTCTGACATGACGCAAGGCACGCGCTCTTCACGGTGGTTCTGATCTCTGCGTTTGCTCGATATTCATTCGGTTTGTTTGGTTTCATAATGCTCTGGTCTTTCAGTTATATGTAATAGTAACTGTTACATACTTACACAAAAAAAGAGATCGTCAACCAGTTTTTTTCCCAGCGCAGGCAGCGGAGGCTTTCACCGCGCTGATCACACTGGACAGCGTGGTTTTCTCCAAGTCCCGTTCCAAGGCGTTCTGCGCTGATGCAAAAACCTTGTCCAAGGTCTTCCGGATGCAATATCCGACCGGGCAGGCAGCGTTGGGTTTTCGTGACGGAGTAGCGAATGGCTCAACATCCTCCACCGCCCGATAGATTTCAGCCAGATTGATACGCCCCGGCGAGCGACTTAATCGCGAACCTGACCCCGCCCCTTTGCGCGTCTCCACCAGTTTCGCACGCTGCAACGATAGCAGCAGCCGCCGGATGATGACCGGGTTCGTGTTGACACTGCCGGCCAGGAGGGCGGACGTGACCGGGTCGCCCTCCTTGTACGCGAGGACGGCCAGCACGTGCACGGCCATGGCAAAGCGACAACTCGTTCTCATAAACTATAGCCATCAAGTAACCGTAGTTATTACAATTGTCAAGGGTAAATGGCCGTTGAGGCCGACAAAACGTGTGTTCGAATCAGTCTTCGGCGCTGATCACCACCAGGCACTGGCCGGATTGACCGGGATATTCATTTGGGCGGGGCCGTAATTTTTTGGGAACCGGAAAAGCGAAACATGACCATCACCCCACATCAGGTTCCATCCGCGCTGCCCGCGGTTGTTATGCCAGATGCTCTTGGCAAAAGAGGACCGATCCACGGCGCCATCACCCGCGTCGCGCGAGCCATGCCACGGCCAGTCGCCTTGAATAATTTTATTGGCCGCGCTCCGCGCGATTTCACTCGTTTTGATCGGCGTGCCTTCGGGTGCCCCGCGGGCTGCGCTGTCCGCCGTCGTGTGTTTTACGCCGAACCAATCCACCGACCACATGGGAAGATAACTGTTGCCCCAAGCGGCGTAGCACGACGGATTGGATTCGGCCGGCCAATAGGAATCGCCATGATCTGATGGACAATGGAAAGTCTCGACCGCCGGGACATAGGCGTTCAACGGGCGATTCGTCTCGCCCGCCCGGTCGTGTACGATGGGCTTCGTCCGGACGTTGGTACGAATAAAACCGCCCACTGTTGCCCAATCCCCGTGAACCGGAAAGAACTCCCGATTGTCCTCGGCATACATGTGATACCCGAGATACTGCTGTTTCTGATTGGAAATACATTTGATGGCATGCGCCTTGACTTTGGCGCGGGCCAGCGCCGGCAACAGCAGACCTGCCAGGATGGCGATGATGGCAATCACAACCAGCAATTCGATCAGCGTAAATGCTTTGCGATCGAAAGCCGCATCCAGACCGCGACAATTGGATGTTGCGCACATCGGACGTTTGGATTGATGCCAAACATTCTCTCTACTCCGACGCAGAAAAGCAAGCCCAAGAACATGAATCGTGAACGGGCGGGTGAGGGTGAATGCCGGGCTTCTGAATAACCCTGGAGTTTGGTCAGCTCGCGGATGCGTCAATTATCCAATCACTCTCGATAGGGTTGAATTTCCAAAAAGTTAAAGGTCTGTTCCAGACCAACCGGACCAACCGGTGGGTTTTCCTTTGGCCAGTCTGAAACAGTCAACCGGGCCGTCGCGCCCCGCGCCTTGAACACTTTCCAATGGTACATTATCCTGACGGGGATCTTGGGTTCTGGATTGGAAGCATACATTTCGGTGAATGACCGCTTCCTGTCCACATCGACACCTTCAATATCGACGGTTCCCGTAAACTTGCTTGCCTCCTCCAGCTTCTTGGCTTTTGGGTTGATCAGATCATTGTAATCGCAGGAAAACATTTTCATGGAATAAAGTCTTCCCGGCTCAAGATTCTTGATGGTCTGGGAAAACGTGTTCGGTCCCTTGTCGCTTCTTTTCATCCAGAGAAAGGTGTCGCCAATATGTTCAGGATCAGCCGGACCACCTAATCCCATATAGCGACCCTCGATGCGACCGTAGCGCGGAAAACTTTTGACATCGATGCTCCCCGTTTCCGCTGCCTTCAATGTCCACCCTTCCGTCCCTTTTTGGAAATCAGCATTCTGAATGTGCGTAAGGAAGAGCGGGTCTGGCCTTGTCAGCAGGTTTGTTTTGCCCTCAATCGCATAGTGCCGGTAGAGTTTTCCGACCCAACGCACCGTTTCTTCGTCGGATTGCGACGAGGTCCACCATTCAAGGCCATCGATGCCGGACAGTGCCGGGTTGTTCGCCACCGTTTGGACCTGCATATCCATCCAGACCAGGTAATCGACATTCGGCAGCTTGTTCAGCCATCCCGGAGGCATGTTGAACGATCCGAAAGCGATCACCATGTGGTTTTTGACTCCCGGCTCCTTGGCTTCCCAATCAGCGAGGCCATTGACGAATTCCTCCAACGCGTCGAAGGAAGCCTTCTCGCTGGATCGTTCAAACAGATAGCGTTCGAGGGCGACACGATAGCCGCAGTCAACAATGCTGCGGATGAAATTCGTGCCGATGATCTCCTGGTTCAGCTTTCTCCCGCTGCCGCCCACGTAGGCATAAAGCATCTTGTTCTTCAGCCGGTCGTCGGCACGCATTCTCTTGATGGCGGCTCCGTACACTTCGTACTGTTGTCGTTCCCGTTCCATTCGCGCAAGACGTTCGGGGGTTAGCTTGGCCCATTCCACGACCGGCCTGTTGACGATGAATTCATCGATAATAATTCCATCCAGGAACGGAGCGTTGTCATAAAAACTGGCCCAGTACTTGAAATGACCCTCGATGTTGGTGGCTTGGGAATGGATCCCCGTTTGCGCGACGAACCGTTTTCCCTGACGATGCCAGTCATCAACTTCCGACGGAGCCAGCTTGAGACCGCTGGGTATGATCAAGGTCGTGACATTCGGCAAAACATCCCGCTTGAGAAATTTCATGTCATAAAGACCATAGGATTTGATCGCGGGATTGAACCCGAGTCCGCAATGGATGAGTTCGGGTATCGCCTTCACCACCAGTTTCTCAACGCGAACATTACCTTTACACTCCACTTGAAGCGTATGTTTGCCCTGCGTCACAAAGCGCATTCCTTCACCGGGCCGACCTCCATCCGCGTCGTGCAGAATCACCGGATCAGTTCCCTTATCAAGAACAACACGGAGGGTTCCGTTTCCGTTGCATGTTGCCGAGATGAAAATCCAGCCGTCCCTGGAACGTGCAAAAGTGAAATTGTTGTTGGACTTGGAAATCGCCGAGACTTCGAGCAACTCCGAAACGAGATTGTTCAACTTCCTTTCCCCCGAAAAAAGTACCTTTGCTCGAGAATCTCCTGCAAATCCACAAAACAGTATTGATAACAATATTGATAACAGAGTCGGCGCAATAAAGGTGGTTCTCATGACGCGACAATTGGCCTGACCTTTTCCGATGTCAAGCCGCCGCCGTCGTGCTTTGCCACTCTCTCGACTGCCAATTTTGAGTTTCCTTTGCCGCTGGGTTCGTCTATGGTCTGATCACGCTGTATGAAAGTGACTCCGCATTCTGGTGATGGTCCGATGCAACTCTGGACCCGCCGGCGTTTTCTAGCGCGCAACGCGATGGGTATCGGCAGCGTCGCCCTCGCGTGGCTGTTGCGGGAGGAAAACCTGCTCGCCACGCCGCCGAACATTCCGCGCGGGCCACAGTCCTTTGACCTGAAGCCCAAGGCCCCGCTGTTCCGTCCACGCGCCCGCGCCATGATCTCGCTCTTCATGCACGGCGGACCGAGCCACATCGACTTGTTCGACCCGAAACCGGAACTGACCCGGCGCAGCGGTGAGGATTTTGCAGGAGAGATAACTTTCAGCTTTATCGATCGCGCGACCAAGAAACTCTTCGGCAGTCCGTGGAAATTTGAGAAGCGTGGCCAGAGCGGAATCGAAGTGTCGGAACTGCTCCCGCACTTTGCAAGCATTGTGGATGACGTGACGCTCATCCGCTCCATGCACACGGACATCAACGGGCACGAACCTTCGATCTGGTTCATGAACACTGGCAAATCCCAGCCAGGCCGGCCCGCGCTCGGCTCGTGGCTCACCTATGGCCTCGGCACCGAAAGCCAGAGTTTGCCCGCCTACGTGGTGCTGACCGATCCCGGCGGGCATCCGGTGGACGGCGTGCGCAACTGGTCCAACGGCTGGATGCCGCCGTTGTTTCAGGGAACGATTGTGCGCTCGGCTGAGCCGCGCATTCTGAACCTCGAACCGCCGCCGCACTTGAAAGGCGAATTGCAGGAGCAGAACCTCGCTTTCCTCGCCCGGCTCAATCGCGATCATCTATCGCGTCATCCCGGCGAAACCGACCTCGAGGCGCGCATCGCCAGCTACGAACTCGCCGCGCGGATGCAGACCGCCGCGAAGGAGGCGCTCGATCTGACCGGCGAAAGCGAAGCCACGAAAAAACTTTACGGCTTGGACGAATCCGTCACCCGCGAATACGGCACGCGCTGCCTGATCGCCCGCCGACTGGTCGAGCGCGGTGTTCGGTTCGTGCAACTCTTCGTCAACGGCCAGATCTGGGACAACCACGAGAGCATCAAGACCAGTCTCGTCAATTGTTGCCGCAAGACCGACCAGCCGTCCGCCGCGCTCGTCAAGGACCTCAAGGCGCGCGGCCTGCTCGATACCACGATCGTCCATTGGGGCGGCGAGATCGGTCGGCTGCCCGTGACCGAGAACCACGGCGCGGCCGAGAAGGCCGGACGCGATCACAACGGCCAGGGCTTCAGCAGTTGGCTCGCGGGCGGCGGGATCAAGGGCGGCATGACGTATGGCGAGACCGACGAGTTCGGGCACAAAGCAGTCGTGAATCCCGTCAGCCCGAACGACTATCACGCCACGCTGCTTCACCTCTTCGGCCTCGACCACACGAAACTTCTTTACTTCCACAACGGCCAGGAAGAACGCATCACCGACGGCAAACCGTGTCGTGTGGTGAGGGAGATTTTGGCCTGAAATCCGATTACCGAAATCCGAAAGAAATCCGAAGGCCGAAGCTCCGCAATTTTATTTTCCTTTTTTGCCAGCCTCGACAGTTTTTGATTGAAGCCCCGTCATGGTTAGCAGCGGCAGCACCGTGAAACGTCCGTCATCGTTATAGACGATCACGTACGACGCTTTCGGCGGCAACGAAATGTAATCCCGATGTGGCACCGCGTACTCGTGGCCATCAGCCATACGCAACGTGAAGGGAACGCCGCTCGCCACCGCAGACTCGACCTGCTCTCTTGTCATGACCACATCATTACCCAGGATCAACGAACTCGCAAGCGCTTCTTCACCCGCACTCCGGCTGCCGCCAGGTGAGTGTCGTATTGACCACCATGCGCGACCACGTTTCGCGAGGCGAGCAGCACGTCAGCTTGGGCATGGACGGGCGCAGGCATCAGTCGTGATCGTAAATGGCGTCGGCGGGAGAGTATTGAGCGGCTAATTGTTGGGCGGAAAAACGCGACCAGTTCTGGCGCTCGTCGAGTTCCGTCTGCCGCGCCAGCAATGAATCCACATAGTAAAACACTCCTGGATCTGGCGTTGTCACAGACTGAAACTACGGGCCGAGGCGACGAATCCGTACGTTCCGGTACGCGACCGATGCGTTATGGTGCTGCAAAACTATCCCGCCGTTCGTTACCTTGCCGTAGAGCGAGTCACCGCTGTATCGTGAAGTTGAAACCATACTCATAAACTCCTGACTGTTCAGATTGTACTCGACGACCCTGTTGCCGTTCAGCCACTGCTCGACATGGTTGGTGAGAATTACTATGCGCACAGTGTTGAATTGACCGGCCGGATTGAGAACCTTGTTTGTCGGAGCGATCACTCCGAAAACAGAACTGGCGGATGTAACTGGGTTGGTTCCGTTGGGATGAGTGGCATCGTCAACAATTTGATTCTCTGGACCACTCTTCTCAGGGCCGTCGGGCGCCTCGCTAACCCGGTAGAAAACGCCACTATTGCCTGCCACTGTTGCATTCCACTCCAACTGCAACTCGAAGTCTGAGTAGGTATTTGTGGTGATGATACTGATCCAGTTGGCACTGTTCGTCGGAACGGTTCGCAATTCGTTGCTGATTACCATCCAGTTGTTGCTGGGGAACGTCGTGCCCCGGTAGGTGCGAAAGGCCGATGTATTCGTCCCGTCGAACAGAACTTCCCATGCCTGCAAGCGATAAAAACTGGCAAGTTCGGTGGCGTCATTCGTGATGACGAAATCCGAGCCAACGGTCACAACCTCATTGGTGACGTTGCTCCACAAAACCGGTGGGGAAAGACTGGCCGTCGATTGAAGGTAAAACTGGTTGGCAGTGTCTTGTGGCCAGCTAATGATCAATTTGTCCTCTGAACGAGTGATCTGGAGAACAGCGTCAACCGCAAGCGTCGGCAGTGCGGATGTGAGCAATGCGATGACGGGCAATTGCGTGAACAAGCGGAGTGTGCCCCCTGTTTTCATTCGATTCGTAGTGTCCGAGGTGCCAACATGCTCCTCCAAGCGCAGAAGGTTACAAGCAGAATAATACAGGCTGACTGGCCTCGACCCCGCCAAACTCCTTTACTTCCACAATGGCCAGGAAGAACGCATCACCGACAGCAAACCGTGCCGCGTGGTGCAAGAGATTTTACAAGACGCATGAAGCGGATCGGGCAACGCGTGGGAAATTTCGGTCATGGTCGGATTCGACAACTGGATTGCGAGTCGGAGAGTCCTCCGGACGCTTACTTTACGCTTGAGGTAATTGGCGGTGAGCGCAAATTACCTTAAAACCAACAATTGCTGATGGAATTGTTCACCAACGCGCCTGCTGATTGGCCAGTGATACCTGTCCTCCCAAGACCAGGCGATCTTCATTTCTTGAGTTTGATCAAACCTATGATACCAGACACGGAACCACACGATCTTGATTTCTTGAGTCTAGCGATGGCAACCGCGTTGGAGGATGGGTTCAAAGAACAAAATCGGAATGTCCATCCGGTTGCTTTCCAGACCAAACTTTTCAGCGAAGGTGTGCTGAAGATTCCTTGTGAAATCAAATTAGGCAGCAGGAAGTTTGGAGTTTTCATTTTTCCAGACGTGAATGAGGAGGCGGCCGCACATTTCGCAGGCGTCCAATTCATCTATGATCAACTGGAGGGAGAAGAGGCCATTTACTTTGCCTCTGCGAAATTGCCTGCCGTTGACCCGGTCAATCCTTTAGCTCCGTTTGATCCGTTTATGCTCGTGCGACAGGAAAATAAACTGCCCTCGGGCCCCTATGCCATGTGGTGGCCCACCGAAGATGACTCGCGGTTCTCTGATTCACCGGCTCGCCCGTTCATTCGTCGAGCATACGAGGCGCTGAATGGAATCGAAACGTATGTCTTGGCGGCATTGTTGAAGGGCCTCGGTAAAGTGAAGGATGATACCAGGAGCGTGGTCTTGTCGGATGAACTCTGGGCTGAGCCGATCACTGGGCTGGAGCAGATGCCGATGGTGATTTCCGCATCTGTAGAGAAGGGGATTCGGTTTCACTTCCATCCGAAGCACGCAACGGCATCGCACCGGAAACGGTTTTGGAAAGTTTTTTGTGAATACGGCGAATCCTGGCGAACGGCAATCCAACGAGAAGGCGGAGTGGCGGAATGGGCACAAGAAAGCAGCGCGCTCGCATGGTGGGAAAAGGTCGAGGCATTCGCCGTGCAAAAAGAGCGGGAAGACGGCAGCCTCAGCCTGCTGGGAGCGGTGGAAACCGAGAAAAGTTAAGGGCCGGTGATTTTGCATCTAATGAACGAGAGTTAAGAAATGACAGAGCCTGCCATCCTTGGAAAAACCGTGCATGGTCGCGCTATTCTGGTTGATGCGGATGTCATCGCTAAAGATGGAGCGCAACATCAGGTCGGGAAACCCATTCCTCCTCCAGTTAAGGCTGAAAAAGTGTACCACGTAGAATACGAGTTGAAGCATCGTTTTTCTACGGAAGAACTCCGAAGTTTGATTCTTTTGGCGCAGCGGGAGTTACCGTTCTTCCAGTTGAGGAGCGGCAAATCCACGAATAATGCTGAGCTTTACGTAAAAGGCTCATTGAACAAATTCACCCTTCCCGCGGGCATAACTATGGCAGGGGTAAAGTACGTGCAAGGCGAGTTCAAACCCAAATCAGATCCGGCCCGCGAAATCACTGAGATTCTTCAGTCTGCGATAGAAGGCTTTGGGCGTGATGCCATGCTGAGTACTTGTTGCTTGTTTAAAGCCCTGGGATTTGAACAAAACCAAGAGCCAGAAAAATGCGGTCTTTTACTCACAAAAGGGAAGTTGTTTATTGATTATATCTCCTCGATTGACCCGGCTCCCGTACGCCAGGCGTATTTATCGCGACTGATCAGCACTGCGGGTTTGCCGATGCAAATTTTTGAAGACAAGTGGGGATATCATTTTAAACACGCGTTGGCGGGTGAGATTAAAGCCGGCGGTGCAGGTTCAATGTCTGAAAATCCTCTGATGTTTTGGTGTGAAGTGGCTGTCTCAGCCGTATCTGAATTGACAACTTTTATCCACCCTATTTTGAGTGGCGCTTCAGCCCTGGTCGGCGGCCGATGGGCAGGGTGGCCAAGCCCTGGTAGTTTGTTTGGCTTTGATTCGATAGTGGCGAAGAATTATCCATGTGAATCATTTCATCTCCACTTCGGATACACTTTCGACAAGGACATACTGATGACCTTGGAGGAAATGCGAACAATGAAGATAAAAAGTGGAGTATTTCAGACTGTCCTGGCCGATTTCAAATTACATGAGACTGAGGGAACTTTTGAGGTGATCACAAATCGTAAGGGGCATCGATTGAAAGCGACCGTGATTCCTAAAGTGTTGCCCGAATTGAACCGGATTCTGAATGTCAATTTTACCCGTTCAAGCGGATGATTCATATGTAAAATAAGAGGAATGCGAGATGACAGAGCCAGAGAAAAGCATTCTTGGAAAAACTGTGCGGGGCAGCCCGGTTTTGGTTGACGCAGATGTCATCGCCAAAGATGGAGGGCAACATCACGTCGGGAAACCCACTCCTGCTCCAGTTAAGGCTGAAAAAGTGTACCACGTAGAATACGAGTTGAAGCAGCGCTTTTCGACGGAAGAACTCCGAAGTTTGGTTCAGTTGGCGCAACGCGAGTTGCCATCCTTTGAACTGCGAACCGGCGAACCGATAAGTAATGCTGAACTTTATGGCCTCAACGGCCCGCTGAGCAAATTTGTCGTTCCGACAGGTCTAACAATGGCAGGAGTAAATTATGTAGAAGCCAAGTTCAAACCCAAATCAGACCCCGCCCAGGAAATAACTGACATTCTTCAGTCCGCTCTGGAAAGCTTTGAACACGACATGGGGTTCATCACTTGCTGCTTGTTCAAAGCCCGTGGGTTTGAACAAAATAAAAAGCCGGAAGAATGTGGCCTTCATTTCAACAAAGGAAAATTCTTTGTTGATTATAACTCCGAAATCCAACCAACCGCCGCACGGAAGGAGTATTTCTCCCAGTTGATCCCGGCCGTGGGTTTACCCTTGGAACTCGTTGATAGTCCAAGGGGCTTCTTTCAATTCAAGCACACGTCGGAAAGCGCAGTCGGTGACTTCCTGGGTGGAGTGCACAATGTAAACCCCGAGCGGATTCGGTGTGCAATGGCTGTCTCGGCCGCATCAGAACTGACACCGTTTATCCGTGCCATTCTGAACACAGCCACAGCCGTCGTTGGCGCCAACTGGACGGGACTGCCGGGCTACAAAAAGCATTTCAGTTTTGATTCGATTGTGGGAAGGAATTTTCCTTGCGAATCGGTTGATCTCGGCTTCAATTTCGCCTTTGACAATAACATTATGGCTGTGCTGGAGGCGTTGCGAACGATGAAGCGGAAGAGCGAGAGGCAGAGTGGATCGTTTCAAACTTGTCTTGCCAAGTTCAAACTTCTGGAAACTGAAGGATCATTCCATGTCGTGACCACTAAGAAAGGCCACCGATTGAACGCGACCGTGATACGTAAAGTGTTACCTGAGTTGAACCGGATTCTGAATGTCAATTTTACTCCCTCAAGCAGGTGATGTCCTGCCCGAGAGGCTGAATTGATTTTTCCGGCTCGCTTTTTTTGCGAACCAGAGGTTGAGTATTCCTGAATGCATTGTTACCAGATTTCCTTGGTGGTCGGCTGGCTGCTGTTCGCTTGCGCGAACGTCGTCGCCGCTGCGCCGCTGGTGTTCGAGAAGGACATCCGGCCGATCCTCAAGGCACATTGTTTTGATTGTCATGGCGAGGGCGAAAAGTTGAACGGCGGTCTCGACCTGCGCCTGCAGCGGCTGATGCTCAAGGGCGGCGACGAAGGCCCGGTGATCGTACCCGGCAAGCCCGACCGCAGTCTGCTTTTCAAGCTGGTTCACAGCGGCGAAATGCCGAAGCGCGACAAGAAGCTCACCGCCAAAGAAGTCGAAGTGATCAAGCAGTGGATCGCCACCGGCGCGAAGACCGCCCGCCCCGAACCCGCCGAACTGGCCAAGGGCGGTGGCATCACCGAGGAAGAGCGCGCCTTCTGGTCCTTCCAGCCAATTCGCCAGCCGAAAATCCCAGCGACCAAACCCAAAGACCGCGTCCGCACGCCGGTCGATGCATTCCTGGTGGCGGCAATGGTGAAACAGAAACTCGGTTTCTCGCCCGATGCCGAAAAGGTCACGTTGCTCCGTCGCGCCTCATTTGATCTCACCGGCCTGCCACCGACGCCCGCCGAGGTCGAGTCCTTCCTGGCGGACACCGCGAGTGACGCCTACGAAAAGTTGATCGACCGATTGCTCGACTCGCCGCATTACGGCGAACGCTGGGGCCGCCACTGGCTTGACATCGCGGGTTACGCCGACTCGGACGGCTACAGCGACGCCGATCCGCCGCGCGCCTACTCTTACAAGTATCGCGACTACGTCATCCGTTCCTTCAATGCCGACAAACCGTTCGACCAGTTCATCACCGAACAACTCGCCGGCGATGAACTCGCGCGCGTGACGCAAGGAGATCCGAAAGCCGCGCTCACCGACCCGCAAAAGCGTGAGTTGCTCATCGCCACCGGTTTCCTGCGCATGGGTGCCGACGGCACCGCCACGTCTGGTGTTGATCAGGACATGGTGCGCAATCAAGTCGTGGCCGACACGATCAAGATCGTGTCCACCTCCTTGCTCGGATTGTCCGTCGGCTGCGCGCAATGCCACGATCATCGCTACGATCCGATTCCGCAGACTGATTACTACCGGTTGCGCGCGGTGCTCGAACCGGCGCTCGACTGGAAAAACTGGCGCACACCCGACCAGCGCCTGATTTCGCTCTACACGGACGCCGACCGAAAAAAGGCCGCTGAAGTCGAGGCCGACGCGAAGAAGCTTGCCGACGAGAAGGAAGCGAAACAAAAGCAGTACATCGAAGAAGCGTTGACGAAGCATCTCGAAGCGAAATTTGAACCTCCATTGCGCGAACAACTACGGGGCGCCTACGACACGCCCGCCGATAAGCGCACCGCGGAGCAAAAGAAACTCCTCGCCGATAATCCCAGCGTGAACATCAACGCCGGCGTGCTTTATCAATACAACCAAAAGGCTGCCGATGAGTTGAAGGCGATGGACGCGAAGATCGCCGAGGTTCGCACCAACAAACCGCCGGAGGACTTCATCAGCGTCCTGACCGAGCCGGCGGACAAGCTGCCGGTTACCTACCGTTTCCATCGCGGCGATCCGAAACAGCCCAAGGAAGCCATTCACCCCGGCGGATTGAGTGTGCTCGCGCCTCCCGGCCAGACAGTCGAATTGCCGGAGAAAGATCCGAATCTCGCGACCAGCGGCCGACGGCTCGCCTTCGCACATTGGCTTACCAGTCCCACAAACCCGCTCGTCGCCCGTGTGCTGGTGAACCGCGTCTGGCTGGAGCATTTCGGTCGCGGCCTCGTCGGCACGCCGTCGGATTTCGGGGCCATGGGTGAGCGACCGTCGCATCCCGAATTGCTCGACTGGCTCGCGAGTGATTTTGTCGAGCACGGCTGGCAGTTGAAGCGGTTGCAAAAGCTCATCATGACATCCACGGCTTATCGCCAATCCTCACATCGCAATGCTCGTGCCGATCAGCGCGATCCCGAGAATCGTCTCTACTGGCGCAAACCGGTCCAACGCCTCGACGCCGAAATCATCCGCGACGCCATCCTGTCCGCCAGCGGCGTGTTCAACGACAAGATGTTCGGCTCGCCTGTGCCAGTGCGCCCAGATGTGCATGGCCAGATCGTCGTCGGCCTCGACAAAACGACAGGCGACAACAAGATGCCGGTTGAAGAGCCGCTCCATGGCGAGGAGTTTCGTCGCGGGGTTTACGTCCAAGTGCGGCGCAGCCGTCCGCTGGCGATGCTGCACGCGTTCGACGCGCCCGTGATGGAAGTGAATTGCGAGCGCCGCCAATCGTCCACCGTCGCCACGCAATCGCTGATGCTGATGAACAGCCAGTTCATCCTCGACCAGGCCGCGCGCTTTGCCCAGCGCCTGCAAAAAGAAGCGGGCGACGACCGCGCTGGTCAGGTGACCCGTGCCTGGCAACTGGCCTTCAGCCGAAGTCCAACTGCGCCGGAGCTGGCCGACGCGCTCGCATTGCTTTCCCGACAGGCGGACCAACTGAAATCTGCCGCCGAGAAGGACGCCATTGCTACAAAAGATGTGAAGAAGGACGAGAAGGCAAAAAATGTGGAAACGCCGAAGCCCGCGCCCGAACTGCAAGCCTTGACTGATCTATGCCAGGCGTTACTCAGCGCGAACGAGTTTCTCTACGTGGACTAGCCCCAAAACAAGCGAGTTGGGAACCGCAAGGAGCGCCGCGGGGAAAACCTTCTGAATTTGGCGCCTGAAATCTCCCTGGTCGGCTTCGTAATGCCGCCAGCTCCGCGGTCAGCGTGTCACGCCGCCGCAGTGTTCGGATAAAACGAGGCGCCACGACCCTTTTTCCACCTGACGCAGCGACACGGCGTCCGTTAGTGCGTTTTCGAAAATGGCGCCGAGCTCCTCCCTCATTCCACCCGCACCAGCTTTTGCAGCCGCTCCCAGGTCGCGAAGAAATCTTTCAGCCAACTGTTGTAGCTCAATACCCGGTAGATTACACGCCGCGCCGTGCGCACGACCTGGCAAGGGATCAACAGGATCGCCTGGAGAAAGCGCCGGAACTCCATCCGCACCAGTTCCAGTCCCCGTTGGCGGTTGGGCGTCAGCAGCCCATACCAACTCTTGAGATTCCAGGCC